>NZ_JBDOQR010000070.1:0-22170 GCF_039839315.1 Phaeobacter sp. CAU 1743
CGGCTGGGAAACCCTCTCTCAGCCCCTCGAACCCATGCCCCTTGACCTCGCAGCCTAAAACACCGACCCTTCACATGCCCGGAGCGCGCCGCCAGGGAATTTCCACAGCATTCGCGACACGACCCGCATTATCAGCTTTAAGTGCTAAGTGACAGGATCATCAAGAATATTCCGGTTGGTGGGACGGATCGCGAAGCCACAGGGGCTTGTGGAGATCCTGTTCTTGATCGAAGCCGTCACTTGGTTCAAGCGCTGTCACGGACGGGGCCCACCAAAGCCATGATCGGCACACTCCCTTTGTCATCGGGTCAGGAATTGCCCTCCGCTGCCGCCACCGCAGCGAGGTAGGCTCGTAACACCGCAAGGCTTTCCGGCTCGTCCAGAAATGGCATGTGCGCCCGGTCGGGTACTTCGGTTCGGATCAGGTCTGGCCGCCGCAGCGCCATCTCCTCGACAATGCGGGTGGATAGGATGTCCGAATTTTCCCCACGGATCACCGCCACCGGCCGCCCGGCAAGCGCGTCGAATCCGTGCCACATGTTCGGCGCCCGGTCTAGCGTGGCCATGAAAGCGTCGCGCAGGGCAGGGTCGTAGGTAATACGCAACCCGTCCGGCGTTTCGGCGAAATGGTGCTGCACCTCTTCGCACCACCGCGCATCGGGCACGCCGTAAAACCCCGGATGATGCGTGGACATTGCCGCAATGCGCGCGTCAATATTGCGTTCTTTGGGCTGGAGCCCGACATAGGTGGTGATCCGCATCCGCCCGTCCGGCTCCATTTCGGGGCCGATATCATTCAGACACAGGCCCAGGACGCGCTCCGGGACATGCGCGGCCAGCGCCATGGTCACCATGCCGCCGCGCGATGTACCCAGAAATGGCGCGGCCTCGATCCCTAGGTGATCGAGCAGGTTCAGGACATCCTCACCTTCGCGGGGCACGGTGTAAGTCTCCGCGCCGGTTTGTTCGGAGAGGCCGCGCCCGCGTGCGTCGAGGGCAACCAGTCTGTGGTCCGGAAAAAGCGGACGCAACAGTTCGAAATCGCTCCCGTTCCGGGTCAGGCCGTGCAGGCAAACCAGGATCGGCCCGTCACCGCCATCGCGATAAAACAGGCGAGCGCCGTCCGAAGCGGTAAAATGGGGCATGGTCGAACTACTTCTTTCCTGGTGGGTTTCCGGCGGCGCGGCTGTCGGCGATGGAGACGCCCGCAACCGAAAAGTGATTTGTCGGGATCTCTTTCAGGATCACGCGAATGCGCTCCGGCTCGGCATCCATGGACCGCGCCAGGGCGTCGGTGACCTCGCGCATGATCGCGCGCTTCTGGTCGTCGCTTCGACCCTCGAAGATCAGGATTTCTGCTATCGGCATTGGGTTCTCTCCTTCACGTGTGGCTCAGGTTTCAAGCGTTGGTGACGGGCTGAGGCGAAGCTCGATCCGGCCGAGCGGGCCAAATTCGGCACTGACAACGGCACCCGCAGACAGCGAAATGGCGGCGGTGGCGGCCCCGGCCAAGACCACGTCGCCTGCCGATGTGCTGATACCACGCGCGCAGGCGAGGCGCCCGGCCGCCGCCAACGCGTTGAGGGGATGCCCGAGAATTGCGGCGCTTGAGCCAGTCTCTTCCGGCCCGTCCGACATGGCAATCGAGATGGCGATATCGCTAATCTCGGTTTCAGGCGGGAACCTGCGGCCAAGAACATAGCCGGCAGAGGACGCATTGTCGGCGATCACATCGCCAAGGTCGAAACGGAATCCGTCGTAGCGGGAATCGATGATCTCCAGCGCTGGGGCCACCGCCTCGACGCAGGCCAGAGCTTCCTGCGGTGTCGGATCCGGCGGCAGTGGGCTGCGCAGCACAAATGCAATTTCGGGTTCGACACGGGGATGAATCAGCGGGCCGAGGTCCAAACTGTCGCCTTCGTCATGGTGCATCGCGTCGGTGAGTTGACCGAGGATGACCTCGTTCACGCCAACCTGTTTCATCTTCGCTTCGCTGGTGAGGCCGAGTTTCACCCCAGCCAGTCGTTCGCCCCGCGCCAGTCGATGCGCAACCACAATCGCCTGGATGGCATAGGCGTCCTCGACGGACAGAGCCTTGTCCGGAGGGAGTTGCGGCACGGGCCGGGTTGCGAAAGCGGCATTATCGAGAAGGGCCGCGCGGTCCTGGAGGCTGGTCATGGGGTAGGCTCCGTTCGAATATCTGATGTGACTGGATGACCCCAGCCGACGAAGGCGGTCCGGACGATCAACTCAACACCCCGCCAAGCCAAAGCGAGATCGCGGGAAAGGCGATAAGCAGCACCATGCGCAACAAATCAGCGGCCAGAAACGGCAATACCCCACCAAAGATGGTGGAAAGCCGGACGCGATTGCCCACGACTGCCTTCATCACGAACACGTTCATTCCAATCGGGGGGGTTATCATGCCGATTTCGACAAGTGTCAGCGTGACGATGCCCCACCAGATCGGATCGAAACCCATTGACAGGATGATGGGCAACACAAAGGGCACGGTGATGACCACGGCGGCCACTGTGTCGAAGATGCTTCCAAGCACCAGGTACATGATGGCCAGCAAGGTCAGAACCGCCCAGGCGGGCAGGGTATCCGGGTTGATCACGGCCTCCAAAGCCTGAGCCATACCCGCAAAGTTCAGATGACTACCGAAGATATTGGCGCCGATGATCAATAGATAAAGTCCGGCGCTGGTGCCCGCAGCATCCCGCAAGGCTTCGAACAGGCCGCTGACAGAGGCGCGGCCCGACATGAGCCAAGCCACGAAGGAGAAACCGGCTCCGACCGCAGCGGCCTCCTGCACGGTGAAGACGCCGCCATAAAGCCCCCCCAGCACAGCCAGGAACAGGGTGATCGGGCGCCAGGCGATGCGCAGCGCGTAGACCGGGGCGAAAGTTTCGGAACTGTCGGGGACCGGCGCCGCATCGGGACGCAGCCGGACCTGGATAAGGACAGACGCGACGTAGAGCGCCAGGGCCAGCATCCCCGGAACAATCGCTGCCGTAAACGCCTTGGCGATCGAAATTTCGGAAATGACGCAGTAGATGATCAGGACCACTGAGGGCGGAATAAGCGCGCCCAGTGTGCCGCCGGCGGCGATGCTGCCAGTCGAGAGCCCCGGCGCATAGCCGCGTGATTGCATCTCGCGAAAAGCGACACCGCCAAGCGTGGCGGTGGTGGCCACCGACGAGCCGCTGATGGCACCGAAACCAGCGCAGCCCATGACAGCGGCGAGTGCATGGCCGCCGCGCAGGCGACCAAAAACCGCCGTCGCAGCGGTGAAGATGTCATCGGCAAAACCTGCCGCGACCGCGAGGTTTCCCATCATCAGGAACAACGGCACCGCAGCCAGATCGACGCTGGACAGGCTTCCGGTCAGGTTATTTGTGCCGATGAGCAGGGCCGGGCGAAACCCCATCTGAAGCAAGACAGCGCCAAGCCCGGCAATCGCCAATGCCACGCCAATCGGGACATGCGCCAGCGCCAGGAGGTAAAGAATAGCGAAGGAGGCCAGGACCTTTGGCCCCGCCCCAAGCGTCGGTGCGAAATACGCCGTGCTCAGCATCACCGCGAAAGCGGCGGCGACCATGAGCGTGGGCGGAACCACATCGCGCAGCCGTTTGCCCGGATTCCGAAGATAGGAGGCAAGTTCCGAGACGAAGACCGCAAGCTGTGCCAGCGCCGCGAGCCCGATCATAACAGCGGCCGCACCCCAGAACGGGGCCTTGGGCAGCCCCGTAACAAGCGTCGTCTCGCCATGTGACGCTTTCCCGATGGCGTATCGGATAAGAAACCATGCAAAAAGGCAGGACACGAACAAGCCGAGGCCCGCCGCGATCAGGCGCGGAGCGGCCTCACGACCTGTGATCTGGGCCAGTATACCCATTGCAACGTGCGATTGTCGCGTGTTCGTCCAGACCAGAGCCAGCGCCATAACAACCGCAAAGCAAAGTTCTGCAACTTCATACAATCCGAGGATTGGTGCCGAAATGCTCCAGCGCAGCAGGACATCCAGGGTGAAGGCGAGCGACAACCCGAGCAGCATGAGGCCCGCCGCGTTGGCCAGCTGGCGGGCCGCGAACTCGCGCAGCCCACCCCCAGCCACCTCGGTAACGTTGGCTGTGGCGGCAGACATCCGCTTCCCCTGCGTTACTGACTCTCGCGCCAGGCTTTGATTTCAGCGCGGTATGCGTCCAGCACAGTCGCCCCGTTGGGCGTGGCCTCGACCCACTCCGCGATCACCTTGTCGGCGGCCGCTGACCATTTGGCCATTTCCGCTTCGCTCGGGACGATGATGTGATGGCCTGGCGTTGATTCCACCACGGCCCGGACACGATTACTCTCGTCCTCAAGACCCGGGCCCCAGAATGCGGCGAAGGCGGACGGCGGGTTGTCGTCGAAGACCTTTTGGATATCCGGCGGCAAGCGATCGTAGGTATTCTGGTTCATGACGATATACATCGGCGTCGTACCGAGCGGGATGTCGACATGGCCGAGCGTGACGTCGAGCAGCGAAAACCCTTCGACAGCAAACCAGTCGGCAGCGGCCGCATCGACCACATTCTTGGACAGCGCTTCAGCGATGGCCGGAGCCGGCAGTCCGACCGGAGTGGCGCCAACGGCGGTGATCATGGCCGAGAGAACGCTGCCCGCAGCGCGCACCTTGGCGCCCTTGAAATCGTCCAACCCGGTGATCTCGCCGGAATGGTGCAAACGCGCAATATCAGCGGTACCGATGCCAACCACCTTCACGGACTCAAATCCTTCGATGAGGCCGTCCTCATAGAGGGCTGCAAGGGCTGCGGATGTCTCGGAAGAACCGCTGGCAAGAAGTGGCAGCTCTGTGACGCCCGCCGACTTAAACCGACCGGAGTTATAAGATGTAATGCTCCAGCCAAGATCAATCAGGCCCGCCTCGACGGAATCGAACACTTCGTTTGGAGCGGCAGCCGAGCCACCGGTGAGGAATTCCACCTTGAGCTTGCCGCCCGATTCCTCTTCCAGCTTCTTGAACCAGGGCTCGAAGAGACCGGTATTCAGGAAGTTTGTTGGGCCGGTAAAACTCGCGAAACGGAGCGTAACTTCCTGCGCGTTGGCCGTAGAAACAATGGTGGTCGACAGAGCGACACCAAGGGTTAACGCCGTAAAACGACGGCAGATCGTTGAAATGGACATTAAGGTCCTCCCTACCTTGTTGAGATGCCGCGGCATCCGTTCTGACGCGACAAAAGGCGGTTCGCGAGACTGCAAGTCTCCCACTCACTGCCTCGTTATCGCTAGAGGCACAAAGAGAAATCCTGAAGGGCAAAGTCTAAAGTATTCACCTGGCGAACATCCTTTATTGGATGCCTCGTTTGGATGACTCAATAACGCGTTTGGGCTTTCAGAGCCGCCTCGGACCGGGCAATGCACTCGCGCAGGGGTTGGAGGCAAGTCGCAGCCGCTTCAGCGGGCGACATCGCCGTGCGGAAAAAGGCGATATTGACTGCGCCGATCGATTTGCGCCCGAGTTTGACGGGCAGGGCGATGGCGCTGATGTTCTCTTCGATCAACCCGACCGATAGCGCGTAACCGCGCCGGTGGATTTCGTCAAGCCGACCATCAATGTTGCCCAGAATCGCAAGGTCCTGGCCATCGAGCGTGCCGATTCGGTGCAATACGTCCAGAGTGCGCGCCAGGTCTGAGCGACCGAGCGAACTAAGATAGGCAAGCCCCAGCGCCGAACGGAGAACGGACCGCGTCTTGCCCACCAGCCTACGGTGAACCGAAACAGGACTGTATTTGTGGCTGGACGCCTGAATCACCATCTGCCCGGAAACCAGCGTCGCAAAATCACTTGGCCAAATGACCTGCTCGGTGAGTTCTTGCAGCTTTTGCGACATGATCTGCGTCGCGACATCTTCGTACCGAACGCCATCGCTGAGTTGGTGTACCCGCTCGGTCAGCGACACCGAGCCATCCTCGGCGCGGCGCATAAGATAACCTTTGAGTTCAAGCGTGTGGATAAGCCTATACAGCGTGGCGCGGTCGATTCCGGTGAAGGTCGCAAGTTCGCCGACCTTTGCCCACCCCAGATCACCCGCAGCCTCCAACAGATTCAAGGCGCGCGTGACCGCACGTATCTCCTTGTAGGGGGAGGCGGTATCGGAATCGCCAGCTATTGTCATGACCTACTCCTGTTCGCCACGTGAACAGTATAGAGGTGGTCGTTGTGGAAAATCAAGGGGGGCGTCATTTCTTGAGTGTCGGGAGGTTACAGACCTTGTCCGGCATTCGGCGAAACCGCTCACCCTGACACGGGGCAGGAGCGGACGCCTCTCGGAGAGGAGGAGACGAAATGATTGTTGGAAGCGTCTGCATGTCGCACAGCCCTATCATGGATCGGAACCGCGCGGCACCTGAGGCCGAGAAACGATTCTGGGGGGCCATCGACAAGGCGAGCGACTACGTTGCTGAAGCCGATCCGGACCTGGTGGTGATTTTTCATCCGGACCACGTGAACGGTTTCTTCTACAAACTTCTGCCGTCTTTCTGCATCGGAATCGAAGGCGACTCCGTGGGCGATTTCGGCACCGTTGCGGGCAAGCTCGATATTCCCGCAGGCCGGGCCTGGTCCTGCGCCGAACACACGCTGAAAGAAGGCGTCGATGTTGCGGTCTCCTACCGCATGGATGTGGATCACGGCGGTGTTCAGCCGATCGAATTGCTCTCGGCAAAGGTGCCGTTGACGCGCATGATCCCGATTTTCGTGAATTGTGCGCTGGCGCCGCGGCCGACGATGGCAAGGGTCCGCGCTCTCGGCGAGGCGGTCGGCCGCTGGGCAGCATCGTGCCCTGAACGGGTGCTGATCGTGGGTTCCGGCGGGTTGTCGCACGATCCGCCAATTGCCTCGCTGGACACGGCAACGCCGGAAGTGCGCCAACGGCTGATTGACGGCGGCCCGCTGCCGCACTCGGCGCGCACGGCACGACAGAATAACGTGATGGGAGAGGGGCCGCGCTTTGCCGCCGGGCAGTCGAAGCTGCTAGCGCTCGATGCTGACTGGGACAAGATGTTGTTGGACGGCTTCGCGGCTGGTGATCTCTCCACGCTCGACTCATCAGACGACCAAAGGATCTCGCAGACCGGTGGCCGGGGCGGCCATGAGGTGCGTTGCTGGATCGCAGCATTGGCGGCCCTGGGTCAGGGCTACAAATCAGACGTGTTGTTCTACGAACCTATTCCGGAATGGCTTACGGGCATGGGCATCATGACGGCCACACCGGCCTGACGCCACGGATTCAACCAGACGGCCGACGCGCTTGGCGAAAGTCGACACGAAAAGCAGGAGTGAGACATGGGAGTCCGCAGCGGACAGCAATTCATCGACGGGTTGAAAGCCAACCCGCGCGCAGTTTGGATTAACGGCGAAAAGGTCGAGGATGTCACTACGCATCCGGCCTTCTCGCGGATCGTGCGCCAATTGGCCCGGCTTTATGAAGCCCAGGTCGATCCGGCGACCCGCGATACATTGACCTATGAAGTCCCCGAAACCGGTCAGCGGGCCGGCATGGCCTTTATGCCGGCGAAAACGTCCGAAGATCTGCGCCGCCGCCGCGATGCCTATTACCTCTGGGCGTCGATGAATTTCGGCCTGATGGGGCGCTCCCCGGACTTCCTTAACGCCAGTTTGCTTGCATTTGCCGAAGCGCGCGAGGTTTTCGCCCGCGGCGGCGACCGCTTTGCGGACAATATCGTCAATTACTACAAATACATCCGCGACAACGATCTGTTTCTCAGCCACGCGCTGATTTCGCCGCAGAACGACCGGACCAAATCGTCTTCCGAACAGAAAAACCTGCACATGCGGGTGGTCAAGGAAACCGATGAGGGCATTTACGTGCAGGGCGCGCGGATGGTGGCCACGCTCGGCGCGGTTGCGGACGAAATGCTGATGTATTGCCTGCCCGGCATCCCGGAGAGTGACGCCGACCACGCGTTGTCCTTCGCAGTTAAGGTGTCCGATCCGGGCGTGAAGCAGATCTGCCGCGAACCCTACACCGTCGATGGGCAGCGGTCCGACTTTGATCATCCGCTGTCGAATAACTTCGAAGAGAACGACTCGCTCTTGATCTTCGACAATGTCTTTGTTCCATGGGAACGGGTGTTCATGTATCGCGACGTTGCGCTCAACAACGCGCTTTATACCGAGACGGCGCTGCGCAACTACACCGCGCACCAGACCAACACGCGGGCGCTGGTGAAACTGCAATTCGGAGTGGGCGTGGCCATGGCTGTCGCGCGTTCGATTGGCGCCGACCAATTCCTGCATGTGCAGCGAATGCTGGGCGAGGCCCTGAACGGAATCGAGTTTCTCAAGAGCGGCTTAGTGCGCTCCGAAGTGGAATGTGAGCAAACCGGCCATGATACGGTGCGCCCGGCTCTGGCCCCTTTGCAGGCGCTGCGCACCTTCCTGCCAACCGCTTACCCGAAGCTGGTGGAGACCATTCAGACCATTGCGGCCGGCGGGTTCATGATGATGCCCTCGGGCGCAGAATTCACTGTCCCCGAACTGTCTGAAGACACGGACCTTTATTACCAGGGCGCAGGCGGAATGTCGTCGGTAGATCGGGCGCGGCTTTTCAAGCTTGCCTGGGATCTTTCCGGTGAGGCGTTTGGCTCACGGCTGCTTCAGTACGAGCGCTACTATGCGGGCGATCCGATCCGGACCACTGCCTCCAACTATCTTCAGGTGCAGGACGAAGAGATGATGCGCCTGGTCAACGATGCGCTGGCGCTGGCTGGTGATCCTGAACCCGCGCGCAGCCCGCAGCGCGACGCAGCAGAGTGAAAAACGTGGAATATGAGATGACAATGACGTCCCAACACAAATCCATCTGGACCGACCTGACGCGGGTGCCTTTTACCCAGGGCTATCTGGATGCGGGCGGCGTCCGCACCCGCTATCTGGCGGCCGGTGACGACGACAAACCGCTGCTGATCCTGATCCACGGGACCGGCGGCCACGCCGAGGCCTACAGCCGCAATCTTGCCGCCCATGCCGAGCATTTCCGCACCTATGCAATCGACCTTGTCGGCCACGGTTGGAGCGACAAGCCGAAGCTGGATTACGAAATCGCTGACTATGCCAAGCACGTGATCAATGTGATCAAGGCGCTCGGACACAAAAAGGCGCATGTGTCGGGCGAGTCCCTTGGCGGCTGGGTGGCCGGATGGATGGCGGTTCATCATCCCGAATGGCTCGACCGCACTGTACTGAACACGGCCGGCGGCTGGACCGCTTATCCGGAGGTGATGGAACGCATCAAGCGGCTGACCATGGAAGCGGTGAACGATCCGTCGCCTGAGCGGATTCGAACGCGGCTGGAATTTCTGATGCACGACCATTCCAAGGTGAATGACGATCTCGTCGAAGTGCGCCGGGCAATCTACGCACAGCCCGGCTATGCCGACATCATGGAACGCATCCTGTGCCTGCAGGAAATGGACATCCGTCAGCGGAACATGTTCAGCCCCGAGGACAGTGCCAAGATCACAACGCCGACTCTGGTTCTGTGGACCTCGCACGATCCCACCGCAGCGCCCGAAGAAGGCCGCAAGATCGCGGATGCGATTCCCGATGCGCGCTTCGAAGTGATGAACGAATGCGGCCACTGGCCCCAATTCGAAGATCCCGAAACTTTCAATCGGATTCACATCGACTTCCTGCTGGGCCGCTGACCGCGACCCGGAACGGAAACACGTGGTTTCATCGGCCCAACCGACCCTGAGACAAGGAGAGCAAAGTCATGACGATAAACACACAGGCAAAACGCCTTGTCAGTGCCAAAACGACACCACCCTTGGCGCCGACAGCGTTCCGCGATGCGCTGGGACGTTTTGCCACCGGCATCACGGTCATGACGACGCATGATGACGAGGAGGGGCATTATGGCGTCACGGCCACATCGTTCTCCTCGTTGTCGCTTGACCCGCCGCTGGTGCAATGGAGTTTGCGCAATGAAGCCTATTCGTTGCCGGTTTTCCTGCGCGCGCAACGCTTTGCAGTGAATATCCTGGCGGCGGATCAAGAAGAGGTGTCGCGGCGTTTTGCGACCGCCGATGTTGACCGCTTTGCCGATCTTGACCTTGACGAAGGAATTGTCGAGTTGCCCTTGATCAAAGGTGCAGCGGCCTGGATCGAATGCAGCCTCGAAACCACGCTTCCCGGCGGCGATCACACGATCCTGGTAGGGCGCGTGTTGCGGGCCCGCACATTTCCCGAGCCGCCGCTTCTGCACTGGCGGGGCGACTATCTGCCGATTGACGAAGACGCCCGCCAGCCTCGGGGCACCGCATGAGCGGGCGCATCGACGACATGGCCACGGCGCTGGTGGACGCCCGGACAGAGCTGAAACAGATCCCGCCGCTGCGCGAAAGTCACGGGCTGGACACGGTTGAGGACGCCTATGCGGTGCAGGACGCCGCAAACAAGATTTGGCTTGGCCAGGGACGACGGTTGGTTGGTCGCAAGATTGGGCTGACCTCGCCGGCGGTTCAGGCTCAGATGGGCATCGACCAACCCGATTACGGGATGCTTTGGGCCGACTATTTCTTCACCGATGGCGAGGTCGTCGACACCGGCCGCTTCATGCAGCCAAAGGCCGAGTTGGAAGTGGCCTTCGTAATGGACCGCGGCTTCGACGATCCCGAGGCGCCGATGGCCGAACTGATCCGCCGTGTCGCCTATGCGGTTCCGGCGCTTGAAGTGGTCGACACCGCGATCCGAGATTGGGACATCAAACTGGTCGACACTGTGGCCGACAACGCGTCGGGCGGGGGGTTCCTTCTGGGCCTTGGCGCGCGTCGGCTGACCGATCTCGACCTGCGACTCTGCGGCGGCATCCTGTCGTGCAATGGCCGCGTCGTTTCACACGGGCTTGGCGTAGATTGCATGGGAAGCCCGCTCAACGCGACATTGTGGCTGGCCCGCCGCATGGCGCAGCTGGGCCAACCACTGGCTGAAGGCGACATCGTGATGTCGGGGGCTTTCGGGCCGATGGTCCCGGTGGGACCGGGCGAGGCATATCTGGCCGAGATTTCCGGGTTCTCGCCAATCCAGGTGAATTTCGACGACGGAGGGGCGGGAGCATGACCGGCAAGATCAAGGTTGCAATCATCGGTTCGGGCAATATCGGCACCGATCTGATGATCAAGATCATGAGGACTTCGGACGTTCTGGAGGTGGGCGCCATGGTCGGGATCGACCCGGACAGCGATGGTCTGGCCCGTGCCACACGGCTTGGCATCGCGTCTACGCATGAAGGCATCGAGGGGCTGACCCGGCTGCCCGTGTGGTCCGAGATTGGCATTGTCTTCGATGCCACGTCCGCGGGCGCGCACAAGCGCAATGACCAGATTGTCCGCGACGCGGGCAAGATCATGATCGACCTGACCCCGGCGGCCGTTGGTCCTTATGTTGTTCCCCTGGTGAACATGGACAACCACCTGGCGGAGACCAATATCAATATGGTGACCTGTGGTGGCCAGGCCACGATCCCGATTGTGGCGGCGGTGTCGCGAGTCGCCGAAGTCAGCTATGCGGAGATCGTCGCCTCGATCTCATCCCGCTCGGCCGGACCAGGCACCCGCGCCAATATCGACGAATTCACCGAGACCACATCGCGCGCAATCTGCGAGGTCGGTGGCGCCTCAAAGGGCAAGGCGGTGATCATTCTCAACCCCGCAGAGCCGCCCATGATCATGCGCGACACCGTCTATTGTTTGGCAAAAACGACTGATCGTGAAGCCGTGCGCCGCTCGGTCGAAGCGATGATCGCCGAGGTGCAGGACTACGTGCCTGGCTATCGGCTGAAACAGGAAATCCAGTTCGAGACCATCGGCAACAACGCCGCGGTGCGCATCCCGGGCGTCGACGACCACGCCACCGGGCTGAAGGTCAGCGTGTTTCTCGAAGTCGAAGGCGCGGGCCACTACTTGCCGAAATATGCCGGCAATCTGGACATCATGACCTCTGCTGCGTTGAAAACCGCCGAACGGCTGGCGCGACGGACACTGACGGAGGCCGCGTGAGATGACCGACTCGGACAAGACCAAGCTTTACGTACAGGATGTTACCCTGCGCGACGGGATGCACGCGATCCGCCACCGGTACACTTTGGATCAGTGCATCGACATCGCCACGGCGCTGGACCGCGCCGGCGTGGCCGCGATCGAACTGAGCCACGGCGACGGGCTGGCCGGGTCGAGCTTTGCCTATGGTTTTGGGCGCCACACCGATCTTGAATGGATCGCCGCCGTCGCCGACAAGCTTGAAACCGCCAAACTGACAGCTCTTCTGGTGCCGGGGATCGGCACCATTCACGACCTTCAGGCCGCCTATGATGCGGGGGTGCGCTCAGTCCGTGTGGCCACCCATTGCACCGAGGCCGATGTCGCCGCCCAGCATATCGCCCATGCCCGCAAGATCGGCATGGATGTGTCGGGCTTTTTGATGATGGCGCACATGTTGGGGCCAAAGGAGTTGGCCGAACAGGCGTTGTTGATGGAAAGCTATGGCGCCCATTGCGTCTATGTCACCGACTCGGCCGGCGCGCTGCTGATGGATGGCGCACGGGACCGTATCCGCGCCTATCGCGATGTACTGAATCCGGAAACCCAGGTGGGTATCCACGCGCATCAGAATCTGTCGCTTGCGGTGGCCAATTCGGTTGTTGCGGTGGAACAGGGCGCGTTCCGGGTGGACGGCTCTTTGGCCGGGATGGGCGCAGGAGCCGGCAATACGCCGATCGAAGCCTTCGTGGCTGTCGCCGAGCGGTCCGGTTGGGACCACGGCTGCGATCTTTTCGCGCTTATGGACGCGGCTGACCGGCTGGTGCGCCCGATCCAGGACAGGCCGGTGCAGGTGGACCGCGAAACTATCGCGCTGGGGTATGCCGGGGTCTATTCGAGCTTCCTGCGTCATGCCGAAACCGCCGCCAAGACCTACGGTCTCGATTCGCGCGAAATCCTGGTCGAATTGGGCGAGCGCAAAATGGTCGGCGGTCAGGAAGACATGATCGTCGACGTGGCCCTAGATCTGCTGCGGGCAGGGCAGGGCACCGAATGAGCGTTCGCTCAGTGAACAGAAGACAGTTAGTTCTGCGATGTTGTCGGGATGAGCAATAACCTAATTCTTGTCGATGCTGCGAAACGCCAGAGAGCGTGAGGCGGCGGCTCGACTGAAGGTCTAGGGAGGACATCTTCAGTGATGAGAGAAAAGAACCGCCCCCTGATTCTGGGGGTAGGTGGAACTTTGCGGAATCAGTCCACCGGGCAAAAAGCCCTGCACCATGTGCTTGCACGAGCCGAGGAGCGCGGTGCCCGCACAAAACTGATTTCCGGGCAGGCGCTGAACCTACCGCTTTATTCGCCCGAGTCTGCCGAGCGCAGCGCGGCCGCCCAGGAGATGATCGCGCTGATGCGCGAATGCGATGGGCTGGTCTTGTGTTCTCCCGCCTATCACGGCTCGGTCTCCGGGCTAGTGAAGAATGCGCTCGATTATACCGAAGACATGAACCGCGATGCCCGCGTGTATTTCGATGGGCTGCCGGTGGGCTCGATCGCTTGCGGCGCAGGTTGGCAGGCCGCTGGTCAAACGCTGTCCGCGCTTCGCGCCATTGTCCATGCGCTGCGCGGCTGGCCGACGCCAATGGGCGGGATGATCAATTCCACCCAAAAAGTCTTCGATGACGCGGGTGTCTGTGTGGATGCCGCCGTGCGCTTCCAACTCGACACAATCGCCGATCAGGTCACGGAGTTTGCCATTCGCAAGAGTTGAATGACCCGCCCGATTCGCTTTGGAGGTGGAGGGCGGGAACATCGGAAAGACATCGCCCCGGCGTTGATACGTAAATCAAGAAAGGAGAAAACACATGCGATTTGGAGCGTTTCTGCTACCGGCTGCGGCCGCGAAACACGATGAGTTACAATCAGAGCAGTACCCAGGAGCCAACCCGACTTACTACCAGCGGTCGCTGAACGAACACGCCCGCGTGATCAAGCAGCTCGAAGACCTCGGCTTTGACTTCGTCGCCTTTTCGGAGCACCATTTTCATCTGGAAGGCTTGGAGATTTCAAACAATCCGATCCTGCTGGGTTCCTGGGCCGCCGGCTTCACCAAACGCATCCGCATCGGCCAGATGGCCACCGTGCTTCCGGCGCGCAATCCGATCCTCGTGGCCGAGGATTTGGCGATGCTGGATCATTTCTCCGAAGGCCGCATGTTCACCGGCTTTGCGCGGGGCTATCAGGCACGTCACGTCACTACGATCGGCCAGAAGAACGGCGCCGTGGCGACCTTTGCGACCGATCCCGACTACGCCACCAACGATGCGCGCAATCGGGAACTCTTCCAGGAATCCTATGACGTGATCAAAGGACTCCTGAACAACAGGACCTTCTCGTATCAAGGCAAGCATTGGCAGATTCCGCCCGAAAACGTGAAGTGGGATCACCCGAAGACCAAAAAAATGGCGCCGGACATGGTTGATGGCGATATCCTGAAAAAGATCGGCATCGCGCCGAACACCCTTCAGGATCCCTCGACAATCGAAATGATGGTGCCCTTCACGCTCAGCCCCAACACCATGAAATGGGCGGCGCAGGAAGGGGCCTGGCCGATCGTCTTCACGCCCATCGACGAGACCCTGCGGATGTGCCTCGATGCCTACCATTCCGAGGCAGTGGGCCGCGACCCCAACGTCAAATGGGGTCAGAACGTGGGTCACTTTCGCGACATCGTTGTCGCCGATACCGACGAAGAGGCCTTCAATATCGGCAAGGACGCGCTTGGCTATATCTGGACCGGCTGGCACGATCACTTTGGCTTCAACGAGGCGCTGCGGCGCCCGGGCGAAGAGGGGCCGATCCCCAACACCTATGAATCGATGGTGGATCGCGGCTTCGCGATTGCCGGCTCGGTAGATACCGTGGCCGCCAAGATGGAGAAGATGATCGAGACCTACGGCATGGAAATGATCGTGCCCTGGATCGGCGTTGGACCGGGCCCGGTCGACAAACTGCTGCGTTCGAACGAGTTGCTGGTAGAGAAAGTTCTGCCGAAGCTCGGCATCAAGCTGGAACAGCGCAAGCCGACCTTCCGCAAAGAACTGCGCGAGGGCACTTGGCGCGATCAGCCGCTCTGATACCCTCCGGCTTCAGGCAATGAAAAAAGTCCCTCGCGCCACTGCGATGAGCGGCGCAGGGGCGCGAGGAGATCGGATGCTGACTCCCGTCAGGTATTTCATGGGTATATTCGGACCCGATGGCGATGCAGAATAGTGCTTCAGCCGTATCATAACGGTCTTGAACCGGACGGCCGAATTGTCCTGATCGCGCGGACGCGGGGGCTTGGCGTCTTCGCAAACTAATAAGAGACACAACGCGGAGGAGACGCAAATGACTGACGACCAATCGATCCGGCAAGCGCCGGGCATTTACCGCAGGCGCGTGGGCGACTTTGTGGTCACGGCGATCAACGACGGTATCGTTCCGGTGCCGGCCGAGGTAATGGTCGGCATGGCGCCCGACGAGGTGAAGAAAACCCTGGAAGGCCGCTTTCGCCCCGGCGATCCGCATATTACCATCGGTGCCTATCTGATTGAGAAGGGCGGTTCGCGCACGTTGGTGGACACCGGTGCACGCAATCTGATGGGACCGACGCTCGGAAAGGTGGTGGACAATCTGGCGGTGGTTGGGGTGACACCTGACCAGATCGACCGCATTGCCTTGACCCATATCCACGCTGACCATGCCGGCGGTATGCTGGACGACGACGGGGCTGCGATCTTCCCGCGGGCCGAAGTCTTTCTGTCGGTAGACGAAGAGAAACATTGGCTTGGGGGTGAGCCGCCGACCGACGAAGTGGGCGTATCCGAACAGGTCAACTCCTACGCGCCACAGCTGCGCAAGGCCTATGGCGACCGCTGGCACGCAATCGGCGAGGAAGAGATCATTCCCGGCATGCGCCGCGAAGCCTTGCCGGGCCACACCCCTGGCCACAGCGGTTATCACCTGTCCAGCGGTGACGAAGAACTGCTGATCTGGGGTGATATTACCCACGTGCCGGTGGTGCAGATTGCCCGTCCCGACGTCGGTCTGGCTTTTGACGTGGACGTCGACCTTGCCCGCAAAACGCGGCATCGTATCCTGGATCGTATTTCTGCGGACCGTCTGGCCATCGGCGGGATGCACCTGGAGTTCCCGGGCTTTGGTCATGTGGTGCGCAATGGATCGGGGTACGAATACGTGCCAGATTTGTGGATGCCCGACATCTGAGAAAACATGTGACCGGCGCGGCTGGTGTTGCCGCGCCAACCAAGGAGGCGGCGATGCAGGGCGATGTAACCAATGGCGGGGAAACGCAGCGGGCCAAGGTCGCCGTGGTGACGGCGGCGAGCTCGGGCATCGGGCTGGGCGCGGCCCGCGCACTGGCGGCGCGCGGCTGGTCACTCGTGCTGATGTCGCGTTCGGAAAAGATCGAAGCCGCGGCCGCGGAACTGGGCGCAACGGCCCTGCGCGGAGACGTGACCAACGATGACGACATCGCCCGGCTCATTTCGACCGCGATGGATCTTCACGGACGGATTGATGGCGCCGTCATCAATACCGGCCATCCGCCCAAGGGAGAAATCCTGGAGCTCACCGACGACGACTGGCACACTGCGATGGAAATCATCCTGATGCCGACGGTCCGCGCGATTCGGCACCTGGCCCCGATTTTTGCGCGGCAAAAGTCGGGAGCGGCGGTATCGGTCTCGACCTATGCCGCACGTGAACCGGAACTGACCTATCCGTTATCGGCGGTCTTCCGGGCCGCGTTGTCAGGCTTTCTCAAGCTCTGCGTCGCCCGCCACGGCGGCGAAGGCTGGCGGATCAATGCCGTGCTGCCCGGCTTCGTCGACAATTATCCCAGCAAACCCGAGGCGCTGGCGAAGATCCCGATGGGGCGATATGCGGCAGTCGAATATGAAATGGGTGCGACGATTGCCTTCCTGCTTTCCGAGGACTCCGGATACATCACCGGCCAGGGCCTGCTTGTGGATGGCGGGCTAGTCCGGGCGATCTAAAGGGAAGGAAAGCGAATGACCCAAATCGCAGGAAAGACGATCCAAAGCTACTGTACTGGAACTGCCGAGGTAACCCAATGAACACGATGGCGAATGTAGTCAGCCTGAATCTGCTGGAAGGCGAGATCGTTTCGCCGATTGTGCTGGATAGGGTGGAGGATGCGATCACCGCGATTGCGCGCGGCGAGATGGTGATCGTCGTTGATGACGCTGACCGCGAGAACGAGGGCGATCTGATCATGGCCGCTGACGCGGTCACCCCTGCCGACATCAACTTCATGGCGACCGAGGGGCGGGGGCTGATTTGTGTGTCACTGTCCGCCGAGCGCCTGGAGCAGTTGGACCTGCCGCAGATGGTGGGGAACAACACCGAGTTTCTCAGCACCGGGTTCACAATCACCTGTGATCTGCGCGAAGGGACAACCACGGGAATTTCGGCGTCTGACCGGGCAAAAACCATCCGTGCGCTGACCGACGCCAACCGCGTGCCGGGCGATTTCAACCGTCCCGGCCATGTCTTTCCGCTGCGCGCACACCCCGAAGGGGTGCTTGGACGTCCCGGACACACCGAGGCATCGCTGGACCTGTCGCGTTTGGCTGGGCGCTACTCCGGCGGCGTGCTCTGCGAGATTGCGCTGGCCGACGGCGAAATGGCTCGACTCCCCGACCTGGCGGCCTTTTCCCGCCGTTATGGGCTCAAGTTGATCTCGATTGAGGATCTTATCGCTTGGCGCCGGGTGAACGACAGGGAATCCGAAATCGGAAACACACCGTCCTGACCTGGCGGGACTGTGTGCACGGCCTGAGGCCCTGAGCCAGCCACGAACTGAGGATTTGATATGAGCAGAAATCAGGTTTGCGTTGTTGTCGGCGCCCGTTCCGGGCTGGGATTCGCCGTGGCCGAGGAAATGGCAAAACGCGGGTATGATCTGGTGCTTTCATCGCGCAATCCCAAAGAGGCCGCCGATACGCTGCGCGCTCGCCATGACGTGCGGATCGAAATTGTGCCCGGCAGTGTTGCCGAACCCGCGGTCGCGGCTGCATTGGCAGAAACCGCCAGCGGTCTGGGCGGGGCCAGTGCCTTGCTGCTCAACCACGGCGGACCGCCGGTCAAGCCGTTGATGGCCATCACGGATGAGGATTGGTCACAATCGGTCGAAATCATGGTGAATGGCCCTTTGCGTGTGCTGCGGGCGTTGGTGCCGCAAATGCAGGAAGCCGAAAGCGGACGGGTTGTGGCGGTGTCGTCTTTTACCGTCAAGTCGCCCTATGCCGGTATTGGCCTGTCAAACAGTCTCCGCGCCGCGCTGGTCAATGCGCTCAAGACGGCGGCACTTGAACTCGGGCCGGAAGGGATCATGCTCAACGCCCTGGCGCCGGGATATGTTGAAACAGGCCGTATTCGCGAGTGGAACGACTCCTACGCGAAGCAGCGCAATATCGGTGTCGATGACGTGCGCGCGCAGACCTTGGCGACGGTTCCATTGCGCCGGTATGGAACGCCCGAAGGCTACGCGCGGATGGCCGCGTTTTTGTTGTCGGACGACAACGACTATATTTCTGGTCAGCAGATCCTGTATGATGGGGCGCTGGTGACCGCGAACTAGACAACAAAAACACGGAGAAGGCGAAATGCCGGCACTGGTTCTTGCAAGAGTGAAGATAAGTGACGCCGAAGCCTACAAGGAATACGCAGCCCGTTCCAGTCCGGCGGTGCAGGCCTTCGGGGGCCGGTTCGTTGTTCGGGGGGCAACGCCAGAAAAGTTGGAAGGCGAGGATGACAGTCTGCGCACCGTCGTCGTGGAATTCCCCGATATCGAAACCGCCCGGGCGTGGCACAAGTCTGAGCAATATACCGAGGCGCGCGGATTCCGGACAGTCTCAAATCACCCGCCCGAGTGGTAACGATAATGGCCCCTCTTATCATGCGTTGACATTTGCGCGCGCCCAGAACAGCCTGCGGGCACTCACCCGGGTGTCACTTGGCACTTAAATGTGAGAATGCGGCCGTTCCGAGTATTCTTGGCATTTTAATATGAGAATCATTTGGCCGTTTCTCATATCAATTGGAACTGTTGGGGCGGTCCCCACTCGAGAGCTGGGGCGACCAAATGGTCAGTTGCCATGACAAATCGGTTCTTGTTTTCTCCCATCATGTGCCCTTGCAGCATCTTCAGCATCGGTGGTCCTGCGCGGTCGATGATCGCCACGCCTGCCAAGAGCGCGGGACGGACGTGTAGCGGCAGAATGGGGTGCTTTGGCGAGAACGGGAACGCGGTCTCTTTGGTTAGAAGGTCATCGAAATCGGGAACGATGGCGCCAAGGAGACGGTAGCGCCAAAAATCGCAATCGCGAGGGGGTGGCCAGGGGATGCGGCGCATGAGCAAGAGTCGCGCAATCTCCAGCGGTGGCAGCCATGTTTCCACGCGGCGTTCTGCGTGGTTATCCAACAAGGCCTCACCGCGACGTGCTGCCGCGCGATATGGTGCAAGTGTCCGATCGCCATCGCTGGTGGTCTTGTCCTGGTAGTGTTCCCCACAGTGCGGGCAAGTGATCCTCCAACCTTGCAATTCGCTTCGAAGGACTGGCAGTAGATCAGCACCAGAATGAGTGCAACGCGCGCAACGCTGCATCGGACCCTTGGAAATGAAGCGGTGAGCGGCTTTCGGGGCGTCTGCGAAGCTCAGGCTGCGTACAAGTTTCGGGCCCACGCCGAACATCCCCGCAATCCGGTCCGTCTGCGCTTTCGTCAGCGACAGGTCGATTGCCCCATGCGATGTCGCCTCCGGTAGCCCATGGCGCAGCATGGTCAATGGTGTGACCCCATAGAAGTCCGCGTGGCGATTAATCCAGGATGACAGGACTTCGCCGGGCAGGGGTGACAAGGTGACGGGCAGGGGTCCTGTCATGCGAAGGCTGCCTCGGTGTCAAACGCGGGCACCCAGGCCTCGACGGCGCCGTCGGTGATGTGTTCGGTCCCGCTTTCGATGGCCTCGATCGCAAGACTGCCCAACATCTGGAAGATGTTCGCCGTGATGCCGTCCGTTATCTGCAGAATGCGCCGCAGGGATTTAGGCGTCAGCACAGTAGGTCGCCGCAATGGCGTATTGCGCAGGATCGACGCAATCAACGTCTCGAAGTTCTCATTGGCGGCCCAACGGTTCAGGGTGAGTTGCTCGAAGCGGCGCGCAAGCTGAACGTCGCCGCCGATGGCTTCCCGGGCGTCGTTCACGCCGAAGCAGACCAGGGAGATTTGGAGCCGATTGCTGATAAAGCGCAGCATGTTGAGCACGATACGTTGCTCTCGATAGGTCCCGGCAAGGATGTTGTGGACCTCGTCGATGACCAGAACCTGGGTGCCGATGGCCTTCATGATCCGCAGCGTCGCCTGTTCCATCTGGGCAATATCGGCCCGTGGTGCCTGCGGTGCACCGAGGAGGGAAAGCAGTTCACCATAGAACCGCCGCTCGCCGGGGCGGCTGACCATTTCCATGGCCAGGACCGGTGTCATCAGAATGCCGGTCCGGCGAGCGAGATGTGGCGGATGCTGGTCACGGAAGCGTTGCATGATCATGGTCTTTCCCATCCCGCTATCGCCGTAAATCGCGACAGACGGCATGCGGGGGCCTCTCGGATGATCAAGAAGCGCCTCAAGGCGATCGAGGGCTTGCTTCGCGCGAGGGTAGAGAACCCAACGGCGGGACCTGATGGCGCGAATGCGTCCTGCCTGGGGTTCAGACAGCAGGGCCGCCGCGTCGGCGGTCAGATGAGGGTGATCGTTCGTCATATTGGCTCCAGCTCATTCGATGTCCTCAACAAAAGGCACCGGTTTGCTGGAGTCGACACCACGGAGCGTGCCCGTGTCCCGGAGGTCGTCGGCACGCCTCGGCTGAGCCTTGCCGCGCCGCGCGGCCGCGGTTTTTTTGACGGCCTTGTCAACCAACTTCCGCTGTTCGAGCGCGGTCCTCACAACCGCGCGGCTATCGACTTCTCGCCGCCCTTTCTCACGCAGGGTGCGCCGCGCCGTCAAAGCCTCGTGCAGGGAAATGGGTGCCAGGGTCAGGTCCGCGTAGCGGGCTTCGACGAAGTTGCCCGAGGGCCGCCGCACGAACACGCGCGACATGTCACGCGGATCATACTTCACGAGAAGCCGCCGCTCTGTCCGGCCGACATCGGCGCTGAGTGCGGCTGACCAGTAGCGCAGATCGAACAGGTGAATGCCGGTCGGACGCAAGGTCCGCTCCTGTTCCGGCAGGAAAGAGACCCAGAACTGCAGTCGATCTTCCGGCAGCCGCAGCGGGATCTCACCTTCGTGGTCCCGCCAGACCGCAAGGGGAGGGCGGCTCAGCGAACTGTGGATGGACTGATGATAGGACCCGACAATGTCGAGGGCGATATAGCGCTCCAACTCCCGCAAGGTCAGCGCCGCATGTTTCTTTGAATCATACTCCGCGAGGTCCTGAGCGTTGCTGAAGGTCGTACCGGGCAAAAGGTGCAGCCGTCCCATCTGGGTGCCGATCAGCCGCTCGATATGCCCGCCGAAGCGCGGTGTCCCCGGCGGTCGCCAGTCGATCGCGATGCCCGCATTCTCGCAGCCACGTTTGAAGGCGCGACTCCGGAAATCCGCGCCGTTGTCCACATGAACTCGGTCGGGAAGGCCGGCCACCGGCCAGGGCTCTTCGATTTCGCGCGCTTTGAGCCAGGCCGTCTTGTCATAGACCGAATGCAGCAAGCAGAGGCTCGTCGAAAGCCGGGATGGCGCATCCATGGTCAGGTAGAACCCTGTCACCATTCGGCTGAAGACATCCATGGCCAGGGTCAGCCAAGGTCGTCCGATCGGTTCCCGGGTTTCCTCATCGACGACAAAGATATCGGCTTTCGTGTGATCGATCTGAACAATCTCGAGGGGTCGAGTGGTGCTCAGTGTTCCCGGGACTGGCGTCGTTGCTTTTACGGTCCGCGTTTCGCCCCGGCGCTGCGCCCGGTGGCGCAGGTCCAGGTCGCCCAGACGCCGCTCGATTGTTCGACGATGCGGCGGTTTCAATCC
>NZ_JBDOQR010000071.1:0-20917 GCF_039839315.1 Phaeobacter sp. CAU 1743
CTCAAAACGGGCTCGAATATCGGCAGAAAGCGGGTTGGGCATGATCTGATCCTCCTGAACAGGATGAATCAGAAAAATAGCCCGCTGTGAATCCCCTTTGATTCAATGAAAGCTGGAACCGCTTTAGCAGGTGGTCTGACGGACCAGTGGATGGTTGAAACCTGCCGATGATTTAGGTCGAAAACTCTGTCGGTGCGGGTCTGAAAATGCGCCTGTTTCAGACCAAACAGTCCGATTTTGAAACCTGTTTCAGTCCGTTCGGTCTGCGGCGCCTATTGGCGGCTTTGCGCGAGCAGTTTTGAAAGGTTGGGCCGACCCGTCTTCACCTGACGGGTGGCGTTTCCTTTTGGTGACTTCCAGGATCCTGCATGGACATTCTATATGCGCGATTGCACCAGCCACCCAGGACACCTTCCCTTCCAACTTCCAGAGCTCTGAAACAAAGGCACGGTCTCCTGAGGCTTCTCTCAGAAGTTAAAGTCATCGACGATTGCAAGACTGATCTCCAGCCCCTCCGCGCGAGCAGTAGTATCATCGAATACGGACAGTTGCCCTGCGTTATCGCCAATGATGAAATCAGGATCGCCGTCTCCATCAAGATCTGCGAACACCGGGTTGGCATATTGTCCGACATCCACACCATCGAACGGGTCATTCAGGGCGGACATCAACGCAAAGCCGGTAGCGGTATTCTCGAAGGCCGTGATCTGTCCAGCGTTATTACCGATGAAAAGATCGAAGTCGCCATCTCCGTCGATATCGGCAAATGCGGGCGTAGCATAGGAGCCGACATCGATGCCTCCCAGCGGGTTGGCGGTCCCGGTGACTTCGTCAAAGCCGGACCCTGTGTTACGAAAGACACTCAACTGTCCAGATCCATTACCGACCACCAAATCGAGATGATCATCACCGACCAAGTCCACAAAGGTCGGCGAAGCGTAGAAGCCGACATCGATGCCGTCCAACGGATTCGAGGTGCCGATCAGCTCTGCAAAGCCAGCACTGGTGCTGCGGAATGCGCTCAACTGACCGGATCTGCCGCCAATTACCATGTCTAGATTCTCATCGCCATCCAGATCCACGAATGCGGGTGCAGCATAGGAGCCGATATCGATCCCATCCATGGGATTTTCCGTACCAGTCAATTCGAGAAAATCGGAACCGGTATTGTGAAATACGCTTAGCCGTCCGGATTTATCGCCAACGACCATGTCGAGATGATCATCACCATCCAGATCAATGAATGCAGGGGCGGCGTAGTAGCCGACATCGATGCCACCCAGCGGGTTCGCCGCGCCGGTCAGGGCGCTGAAGGACAACACCCCAGACAGCGTACTGCCGCCAAGACCGTTGCCACCGGCATCGACCACATTGAGGACAAGGCTACGTTCCGGGGTCGGAGTCGCGCTGTTGTTGGCATAGCTGAGGTTCTCGATCAGTGCCTCAACCGCCGGGCTTGTGGTCGTGTCGTTGAACACCACCATCAGGGTCGTACCCTGTCCGCCCGACAGCGTCCCGATCGCCTCGCCGCCATAGGACACGACCGAGCCGGACACCCCGATCTGTCCTGCCGCAGTGCCGGTATCGCGTACCGAGATGATATCCTCGGCTAGCAGGCCGCTGACGCTCAGATACCCGCCGGAGAAGGCACCGGTAAGGTTCATGTAGGTGACATCACCATCCAGAAGCTGCTGCGCACCACCGCTGACCGCATCCCTAGCGAAGGTCACGGACTGGGACAGCTGATCCAGAGCCTGGGTCCCATCAAGGGCGGTGATGTCGACGGACACAGCCCCGAGCGCGACCACTCCTGCACCGTCATCGATACTAACCGTAATGTTGCTTGCGCCCTCCCCCGCCACGCCGACGGGGCCAGTGAAAGTGATCCGCGCCGGATCCGTCAGCCAGGCGTTGAGCGCCTCTGCGGTTCCGGTGAGATTCAGCGTCGCGCTGCCGGCGCCGGACACCACGACCTCCGCGCCATTCACCGCCGACAGTGTGCCGCTGGCAGCCGTCAAGCGGATCGTCAGCATGTCACCGTCAGCATCAGCGACATCGAAACTGCCGAGATCAAGCGCCGAGGCGATGGCTTCGTACACAGAGACGCTGCCGGGCAGACCGCTGGCTGTCGGGGCGTCATTCACCGGGGTGATGTCAAGGCGCAGGGTGCCAAGCGTGACCGGACCGCTGCCGTCGTCGAGTGTCACAACGAGATTGTCTGCGGCCGCGCCGGCAGCATTGGCTGCACCGGTATAGGAGAGAAGGCCAACAGAGGAGCCGAGCCAGGCGTTCAGGGCCTCCTGCTGACCACGCAGGGTCAGCTGTCCGGTCCCGTCTCCGATCACCGTCACGCCCGTTGCCGCTGCCGCCGACAGGGTTCCGGCCTGCGCCGCCACGACTAGGGACAGGGTGTCGCCGGTATCGGCATCCTCCAGCGTGAGCGGTGACAGATCCAGCGCCGTTGCGCTATCTTCTAGCACCGTCGCCGACAGGGGCAGGCCGTTGCCTCGCGGAAGATCGTTGACGGCTGTCAGATCGATGCCGACCGTTCCCAAGGGGATTTCGGCGAGAGGATCGAGCAGGGTCACCCCGATCTGCACCACCGCCGATCCTGACAGGTTCTCAGGACCCGTGTAGCGCAGATTGGCCGGTGTATCGAGCCAGACGTTCAGGGCTGTTGCGGTCCCGCTGAGGAGCACCGTCCCGGCACCGCCCGCTGCGACGGTGACGCCCGCGCCTGTGACCGCCGATAGCGTCCCAGCCGAGGCCTCCAGCCGGAGACCGACAAGTTCGCTGCTGTCCGGATTGTCGATGCTGAGCGCCGAGAAATCGAGGCTCGACGGAGTATCCTCGAGCGCCGTCGCCGTGGCAGGCAGCCCGCTGGCGCTTGGCAGATCCGTCGCCCCGACGATATTGATCCTGACATCATCCAGTATCGTGGTCTCCGTTCCGTCTTCCAACGTGATGCTCAGGCTATCCGCCGCCACGCCGCGGATACCGTCGCCGCCGGTGTAGGAGATCCGGTCCTCTTCCAGGAGCCTGTTCAGAGTGGCGACCGGGCCCTGCAGCGTAAGGACCCTGCTGCCGGATCCGAGAACAGCAATATCCGGGAGACCGTCGGTTTGCAGGCTCCCCTGCGACACCGAAAGGGTCACCGTCAAACTGTCGCTATCGGGATCGGCAAGGGTCAGCCCAGAAAGAGCCAAAACCGTCGCGGTTTCTTCGACGACACCAAGGTTGGCCGGAATGCCGGTGCCGGTGGGCGCATCGTTGACTGCGGTCACAGTAACGTCGATCGTCCCCAAATCCGTCGCGGCGCGCCCGTCGGACAGCGTCAGCATCAATTGTGCCGCCGCATCCCCCGACACTTCGGCGGTGCTGGTGAACAGGATGTTCGACGGGTCTGCCAGATAGCTGTGCAGCTCCGCCGACGCGCCGGTCAGGGTGATCACCCCGGTGCCGGAGCCGGCAACAGACACCCCGGTGCCGTCCGGCGCAGCAAGATAGCCGCTCGAGGCTGTAATCGTCAGGGACAGGGGGGTGTCCGCGTCGATATCTGCCAAGACAAGAGGGGACAGATCGACAGCGGCTGCGGTATCTTCATTTGCCGCCATGCTGAGAGGCAGGCCGCTGCCCGTCGGCGCATCGTTTATAGGGGCAATGTCTATGGCTGCGGTGCCTAGAACGATGAAACCGCTGCCATCATCGACACGCAGGGTCAGACTGTCTGCCGCCTCCCCCGAGGCATTGGCCACGCCGGTATATTGCACGTGCAGCGGGTTCTGCAGATAGGTGTTGAGCGCCGTCACCGTGCCCGACAGCGTGACGTTTTTCGTGCCCGACCCCGACACGGAAACTCCGGTTGCCGCGCTGGCCGACAGGCCTCCCTGCGCGACGGTCAGCAGCAGCACGGCGTTTGTCGAATCCGGATCCGAAAGCACGAGTCCCGAAAAATCGAGGCTGGATGCGACATCTTCCGACACGCTCAGCCTTTGCGGAAAATCCGCTGCGAAGGGCGTATCATTTTCCGGCGTAACCGTCACCTCGATGGAAAACGCCTGCGCCATCTGGGTCGTGTTCTCGATGATGTCCAGTTGGCCCTGGCTGTTGCCGATGACGGCATCTAGATCCCCATCGCCGTCGATATCGCCCAGACCGAGGCTACCGGAGGAGCCGATATCGATCCCCTCGAAGGGATTTGCCGCGCCGGACAGCTGCACGAATCCGGCGGCGGTATTTTCAAAGCCCGTGATCTGCCCACTGTACTGCGCGACAAACAAATCCGCATCGCCGTCATAATCGTAGTCGAAGAAGACCGGCGCGCTGCGGGCGCTGACATCGATACCCGCGAACGGGTCCTCGGAACCCTGCAGTTCGGCATAGCGGGCCTCGGGAAAGGCCGCGAAGGCGCCTCCTGTATTCTCGAAAGCGGTCAACTGTCCCACTCTGTCACCGAGGATCAGGTCCTGATCGCCATCCCCGTCGATATCGGCAAACGCCGGGTTGCTGTAGGAACCGATATCGATGCCATTGAACGGATCGTCTGTGCCCGTCAGCGCGATATAGTCTGAGCCGAAATTCTGATAAGTCACGAGCTGGCCAAGGCTGTTGCCCACCACCAGATCCATGTCGCCGTCCCCTTCAAGGTCGACGAAGACTGGCGCGCTGTAGCTGCCGACATCGATCCCGGCAAGCGGGCTGTCGCTGCCGGACAGGGCCTGGAACCCACTGTCCGTGGCGGCAAACACCGTAATCCTGCCACGGCTGTCGCCGACCACCAGTTCGGCGGCTCCGTCGCCGGTCAGATCGACAAATGCAGGCGTCGCATAGCGGCCCACGTCAATGCCGCTCAGGGGGTTTGCGGTATCGGACAGGAGCGAGAAACCGGTCGCGGTCACCTCGGTGCTGGTCAGGCCAACCCCCGTCGCGTCAGTAATCTCGATGTGCAGATCGCGCCTGCCGGTCGGTGCATCGCTGCCATTGGCGTAGGTGAGGTTCTGCACCAGGGCATCTACGGCGGAAGAGCTTGCCGCCGCGTTGAACAGGATCGTCAGAGACTGACCGTCGCCCGAGAGCAGCGTCCCAATTGGGATGCCGCCATAGGTGACCTCCTGGTCCGAGGTACCGATGATCGCCCGCAAGCCGATCTGACCCGGGCCCGTGCCCTCATTGCGCAGGGAAAGGACATCTTCAGGCAAGAGACCGGTCACGCTCAGCTGACCGCCGTCAAAATTGTTGGTAACGCTGATGAAGGTGGCATCGGGGACCAGGCGCTGCGGGGCGGTATTGACCTCATTCTCGAAGAAGGCGACCGTAGACGCCAGATTTGTCAGCGTGTTGCTGCCGATCCCGGGGGCGATATCGATGTTGACGGTGCCAAGGCCGATGTCGCCGCTACCGTTGCCATCATTGAGCGTTACTTGGAGCTGCGCGGCATCATCGCCGCTCGCAGTTCCATCCGAATTGACGAATTGGATCCGGCTGCTGTCGGACAGGTAGGCGTTCAGGGCAGCGGCGGTCCCGCTGAGCACCAGCTGGCCGCTGCCCGAACCGGAGACTTGCACATCGGGAGAATCCGTGGCCAGCAAGCTACCGCTAGAGGCGTCCAGACTCAGCGCGCACATATCAGTCTCATCGGGATCCGTCAGGACCAGCGTGCTCAAGTCCACGGCGGACCGGATCGAGAAATGGACCGAAATGTCATCTGGCAGACCCGTTGCATAGGGCAGGTCATTTTGTGCCGTGACATTGACTGCCAGCGCGACTCCTTCCGCCGTGGTGTTGCGATAGAGGGTCAGGTCGCCATTACGGTTGCCGACTACCGCATCGAGGTCCCCGTCATTATCGATATCGACAAAGGTCGGCGCGGCCCCGGCGGCCAAGTCAATCCCGGAGAAGAACGCCTCTTCGAGCCCCCCCACGAAGCCGGAATAGACCCCTGTGTTCAAAAAGGCGCTCAGGCCCCCTTCTGCGTTGCCAAGAAGCAGATCGGCGGCCCCATCCCCATTGACATCCCCGAAAGCGGGATTGGCAGTCGCCCCCACATCAATCGCCTGCGCGGCCGCTGAAACCGTGCCTGTGACCCCGCTTTCCAATGTGCCCAGACGGATCGACGGGCCGACGTCTGCGCCGGTTACGATGACATCGAACCCATGAGAAGCGGTGGTGTCGGTCGTGTCGGTAACAGTGATGTTATAGCTCAGGGTGGCGGTCTCGCCGTCAGCGAGATAGGCAAAGACATCGCTGCTCAGTGCTAGGGACCAGTCAGTCGTGTCAGCATCCTGATGCGTCAGGGACAGCAAACCGGCGAGGTCGGCCTCTGACAGATACGGATTCGCGCTGCCGCTTTGCACTACACTGACGTCTGCAGAAGCTAGTTCCGTCAGATCCACCGTGGCAAAGGTAAGACTGCCAACACCGCTCAATGTATTCTGCAGGAAGGGGTCCCAGAAAGTGCCCGGCTTCACGAAGCCAGCACCAGTCCTTTCATAGACGTGCAGCTGGCCGTCTTCGCCGCCGGCCACGAGATCCATATCGCCGTCTTGGTCGAGGTCGACGAAGGCCGGTTTGGAATTGCTGCCGATATCGACGCCGAAGAGCGGGTTCGCGGTGCCTGTCAACTGGCTGAACCCTGTCGCGCTCCCCTGATAGACATCGAAACGGCCGAGGTTGCCACCGACGACCAGATCGATGCTGCCATCAGCGTTCAGATCAACAAAAGCCGGGCTGCTGCGGGCCCCTACATCGATCCCGGCCAGCGGGTTGGCGGTAAAGGCTGCAAAGTTGCCTTCGTTGTTCTGATAGGCAGTCAGCTCCCCATCCACATCGCCGACAACCAGATCGAGATCGCCATCCCCGTCAAGATCCACAAAGGCCGGATCGGTATTGATTCCGAAATCAACTCCCGCAAAGGGATTGTCCGCCTCTGCCACCGCCGTGAAACCGATGGCGATGCCGGAACTAATCCCCAGGCCGTTGCCGTCGCTGTCGGAGATATTAATATAGAGATCGTGGCTTGCCACCGGGGCATCAGTGACCTGCCGATAGTTCAAGGCATTGATGACGGCCTCTACACCCGCCGTGGTCGCCTTCGCATTGAAGGTGATGATCAGGTCTGTGCCGGCCCCCCCTGCCACGCTGCCAATGGCGGAGCCATTGTACAGCACGAAACGGGTCGTGCTGCCGGTAACCTCGACGCCGCCCGCTTCGCCGATTGTGACAACATCCGCCGCGACCAGGCCGGAGACTGTCAGAATGCTGCTTGCAAGGGTGCCGTCCACATCGTTCAGGCTGGCCGTCAGGTTAAGCGGCTGGGCGCTTGTGCTCACCTCCTCCTCGGCAAAGGTGACGGATGCCGGCACGTTCCCGAGCACCGGCGCATCCGGCATTGGCTTCAGGTCGATCGAGAGCGTTCCAAGGTCTATCGTCACAGGGCCGTCATCGGTGGCACTGGCGCTCAGGATGACGGCGTCGGCCCCGTTCACGTCAGGCGGACCGGTAAATCGCACAGCGCCCGGATCGCTTAGGTAGGTTACAAGATCCGCCGCCATGCCGGTCAGAGTGAGTGTCCGCCCGCCATCCGAC
Organism: Phaeobacter sp. CAU 1743; assembly: GCF_039839315.1. Taxonomy (NCBI): domain Bacteria; kingdom Pseudomonadati; phylum Pseudomonadota; class Alphaproteobacteria; order Rhodobacterales; family Roseobacteraceae; genus Phaeobacter; species Phaeobacter sp. CAU 1743. Next base: position 7,585 of record NZ_JBDOQR010000071.1, read on the forward strand.
ACGGTCGCGATCACATCATCGATCCCGTCCTCATCCAAGTCCTTGTCGTCGGCGGCTAGAAACCCGTCCGTTACAGAGAGTACCAGGTCGATGCTGTCGTAAATATCGGGGTCCACGATCGACAGGGCTGACAGATCGATTCGGCCCGTTATATCTTCGAGAACGGTCGCCCGCACCGGCAGGCCGCTGCCACTCAGAGGATCGTTCTGCAGCGTATTATTGACCAGCGCATCATGGATTTCCGGATCTACGTCGCCGAGCGAGGGGTAATCCTCAACGTTGCCATCGCCATCGACCAGGTTGAACGTAACCGTGCGACTGGCGGTCGGTGCATCCAGCGGATTGGCAAATTGCAGGCTTTCGATCAGCGCTTCGACCGCCGCATTGTCCGCCGCCGCGTTGAAACTGAACACAACTGGCGTCCGCACCCCGTCGCTTGCAGCGATGCCGCCAGACATCGTTGCAAAGACCATGCCTTCGTAGGAAATCTCGCTGCCGACGACGCCGATCTGGCCGACCCCGCCGCCCTGATCCTCGACCCGAACATAGTCTTCGTTGAGCAGACCAGAAACCGTCAGGGAGCCGCCGCTGTAATTTTCCTCGGGATCGTAGACCGCGAAAGCATCAGGGTCCGTATCCGGGTTACCGATCAACGGAACATAGTCCGCGTTGATGATATTTTCCTCAAGGGTGATCGTGCTGTGGAAATTGCTGAATTCGGGCGCGTCATTCTCCGCATTGACCGTGACCAAGAGGCTGGCTGCGGTCGTCGCGTTCTGATCATCGGTAACGGTGAATGTCAGGGTGCGCTCAGACGTCGGCAGATCGCTGGTGTTCTGATAGGTCAGGTTTTGCAGCAGCGCATCCACGGATGCACTTGTTGCCGCGGAATTCAGGGTGATGGTCAGCGTGTTGCCCACGCCGCCCGACAGCGCACCGATCACGATGCCCTCATAGGAAACCAGCGTGCCATCGAAACCGATCTGGCCCGCCGCATTGCCCTGATTGGCAAGCGAGACTCGATCCTCCCCGAGCAACCCACTGACCACGACCGTGCCGCCGTCGTAATTGTCATCCGGGTCCACAAACGTCACGTCGGCATCAAGCAGGCGGGGCTCTGCGTTGACGGTATTCTCCTGATAGGTGACCCCAGCCGCAACGCCATTAAGGGTCGGCGCATCATTGGTGCCGGTCACCGTCACGACAACGTCCTGAGTGGCGGTTGCGCCGCTGTCATCGGTAACCGTCACCCGATAGGTCGTCGTGATAGTGTCGCCCTGAGCCAGAAAATCGAGGTCGAGATTTGCAGCTGAATATCCCCAGACCACCGTACCAGGGGCCGACTCGCCACTGGCGCCCAGGCTAAAGCCATCTTCCAGTGCGGTCTGAAGGCTGCTGTCGATCGTGCCCCGGCTCCAGCTCGCCCGCACGAGAACTTCACTCGAAACCGCAATCGTGTCACTGGCGTCGATATCGTCAAAGGACAGGGTGCCACTTTGGCTCAGTGTCTGGCTCGCGGCATCCACCGCCTCGGTAAACCCGAAATCCGCAATAGCGCTGGTGATCACCGGCGCATCGTTGGTGCCGTCGATGGAAATCACGACGTCCTGGGTGTCCTGCGCGCCGCTGTCATCGGTGACCGTGACCTGATAGGTCAGCGTCAGCGTCTCTCCGTCATCAAGATAGTCAAAGGCATCCGTGCCGGCGTCGAAGCTCCAGGTCAGGTTGTTCGTGTCTGCCGGGTCCGCAGTGGCGCTGGCCGTGACCGTGAAGAGCGCCGCTGCCTCGACATCGCTGAGCCCGCCCGCAGTCACTCCGGTCTGCGCGACCGTCACGCTGGTGGTGACGCTGTCCGAGACATCCACGTCCCGGACCGTCAGCGTATCCGTTGCACTCAGCGCGCCTTCGGTTTCCGTAAGGTTCGCTGAGGCACCGTCCCCGGTCTCCAGGCTCAGGATCGGCGCATCGTTGGTGCCGCCGATGGAAATCACGACGTCCTGGGTGTCCTGCGCGCCGCTGTCATCGGTGACCGTGACCTGATAGGTCAGCGTCAGCGTCTCTCCGTCATCAAGATAGTCAAAGGCATCCGTGCCGGCGTCGAAGCTCCAGGTCAGGTTGTTCGTGTCTGCCGGGTCCGCAGTGGCGCTGGCCGTGACCGTGAAGAGCGCCGCTGCCTCGACATCGTTGAGCCCGCCCGCAGTCACTCCGGTCTGCGCGACCGTCACGCTGGTGGTGACGCTGTCCGAGACATCCACGTCCCGGACCGTCAGCGTATCCGTTGCACTCAGCGCGCCTTCGGTTTCCGTGAGGTTCGCTGAGGCACCGTCCCCGGTCTCCAGGCTCAGGACCGGCGCATCGTTGGTGCCGCCGATGGAAATCGTGACGTCCTGTTCTGTTCCATCCGCCGTAACCGCCGTGAAACTGTCAGTAAGCGTCTCACCGTCATCAAGCGACTGGATGGCTGTCTGGCTATTGTCCGCAGTATAGTTCCAGTCCCCTGCAACCGAGAGAGTGAAGGAGCCATATAGCCCGGCTGTCGCGATTTGCTCGGCAAAAACGGATTCGCCAGCATCCGGATCAGATACCGTCAGCGTTCCGGAAATAGTCAACGGGTTCGAGGCATCCTCGAAGACGTCACCCGAGATATCTCCACCAACGATTGCGTTCTGGACCATGATCACACCAATGCTGAATTGTTCTACACAATACTAAACAGCGTGAGAGGGGATCGAAATCTATCGAACGATAGCGGTCTGCCCTGCGGCCCGGGCCAAGCGACCATCGAGTTCCGAATGTTGCCAGGCGAGTCTGATGCAGTTTTTTATACTTCGCAGTTTCGCAGATCTCTTTCGTATTGTCAGCACTATCCGCGAATGGCAACCTTCGTCGGTATCCAGGGCTTGCCGAAGTCCGCAGAACAAAGCGTCCCAGTACTGTTTTGAATGTGGCCCAGCCTTGCTTGATCGTTTGCAGGCGTAGGTCTTTGGACGAGCAGTTGGGCCGCGGCAAACCGTCATCAACCCAGACCTTACAGTGATCCAAATGCGACACAGGCTGACTAAGTGAAAATCGATAGATATCTTGTCTCAAGCACTGAAGAATGATTTGTCGCTGACAGCCGGAGCCTCCGCTGTTTTACAACAGCTCCTGCCGATCACTGCTCGATCACGTCGTACTCCGGTTATACCTTACCACGCCAGTTCCCGCACTGGCGTGGTTTTTTACCGAGAACAACTTGCTTGTTGACCGTACCGACAAAAACCGCTCTCGGGTTACGCCTAATTGCTTATTGCCATTTGCGGTTACCGGAGGCGCAGCCGACAGTCACGGCCCCGAGCACTCCGCATGACTTCAGCGCGTCATCGTAGGATAACCAGTTCGCAGTCATGTGCTTCATGGACACCCGACCAATCATGTCTCACGGCACCTGGTCAGGATTCACGCGGTGAGTCCCTCGCCCATTTTACACAGCAGAGCCCTACTCGTGCTAACTTCCAGAACAAACCCCTGCCCCCAAACGGTCACAAGTCGGAGGGTTCCATTGAACGTCCCCGCGAGCTTTTTACGCAGCCTGTACGCGTAGGCATCGATGATATCCTCTTGCGGGGTGTTCTTTTCCGCGTACATCCGGGTCAGGAGCATCTGGCGCGTCACAGTTTTTCCCACGTGTCGGATCATAAGCTCCAGAAACAGATACTCTGTCCGACTTAGAACCATCTTGCGCCCATCGGACATCACGGTGCGGGCCTCTGGATCCAACGAAATGCCTCCTGCTTTAATCCTGGGGCCCATTGGAGTGCGCACGCGTCGGCCCAAGGCACGGATCCGAGCGGGTAATTCCCTGAGAACAAATGGCTTGGACAAAAAGTCATCGGCACCAAGTTTTAAGCTTTGTACCTTGGTATCCAGATAGTCATTCCCCGACAAAACGAGGACGAGCGTATGGTTCTCGTTAGATCTTACGTAGCGCAACATTTCGAGACCCGTCATGCCGGGCAAACCGAGATCCAGCACAATCAGATCAAAGAGCTCTTGGTTCAGCAAGGAGAGGCCCTGTTCAGCAGATGGAGGAACGCGCGAAAGTTGGTGATGCCCTGAGGGGCGGCATATCAAGGCGGTGTCGAGTCGCCGTCAATTCTCTGCTGAGAAAAGGATATGCCACATGCCAAAGACTACCATCAACCAACTGCCCGATCCATCGGGATTTAGCTCCGACCCTTTCACTGACGTTCTGCGCGATGGCGCGCGCAAGCTGATCGAACAAGCGATCCACGCTGAGCTGGCCACACTCATGGCGGCCTTTTCGAAGGAAAGGCTCGAGGACGGGCGGGCGCGTCTGGTCCGCCATGGTCACCTGCCGGAACGCGAGGTGATGACCGGCATTGGTCCAGTGCCAGTGAAGGTGCCGCGTGTCCGTGATCGGGGTGCTGGCGACGATAAGATCACCTTCACTCCCAGCATCCTGCCGCGGTATCTGCGTAAGGCAAAGTCGGTCGAGGAGCTGCTGCCGTGGCTTTACCTCAAGGGCGTGTCCACAGGCGACTTCAGCGAGGCTCTGGAGGCTCTGCTTGGCCCGAATGCCAAGGGCCTGTCTGCCAAGACCGTCACCCGGCTGAAGGCCGACTGGTGGAAAGACTACGAGGCTTGGCAGAAACGTGACCTCGGCAACCGACGCTTTCTCTACATCTGGGCGGACGGGGTCTACTTCAAACCGCGCATGGCCGAGGAAAAACAATGTGTTCTGGTGATCGTCGGGGCGGACGAATACGGCCGCAAGGAACTGCTGGCGATGACCGACGGCTTCCGCGAAAGCACCCAAAGCTGGCGCGAGGTGCTGCTCGATCTCAAGCGCCGCGGCCTGAAGCAGGACCCAAAATTGGCTGTTGGCGACGGCGCCCTGGGGTTCTGGACCGCGCTGCGCGAGGTATTCGCCACGACGCGGGAGCAGCGTTGCTGGGTTCACAAGGCCATGAACGTGCTGAACGCGCTGCCGAAATCCAGCCAGGCCAAGGCGAAGGCGCATCTGCACGACATCTGGCAGGCCGCGACGAAGGCCGAAGCCAACATCGCCTTCGATTTTTTCGTCGAAACATACGGTGTGAAATGGGACAAGGCGGCGGCCAAGCTGGTCAAGGACCGCGACGCGCTGCTGACCTTCTACGACTACCCGGCAGAACACTGGAAGCACATCCGGACGTCAAATCCGATCGAAAGCACCTTCGCCACCGTCCGGCATCGCACGAAACGCACCAAGGGATGCCTCAGCCGCAAGACCGGTCTGGCCATGGCGTTCAAGTTGATGATGTCGGCGCAGAAGAAATGGCGCAAACTCGACGGCCGGAACCGCCTGCCCGAGATCATCCAAGGGGTTGAGTTCCGCGACGGCCTCCGCCAACTTCAAGCTGCCGCCTGATCAGGCGTCACCAACTTCTGCGCATATCTCCAGCAGATGGGACCGCTCGCACTTCAAAAGACTCGCCTTGCAACAGGTTCGAAAGGACCTGCCGCGTGGAGGTATCATCTTCGATAACCAGGATGTTCATGACCATTCCAAAATCTCAACCCTACCGCAAGCCGCTAGGGGGCAATCAATTAAAGCAACTCGGCTCTGGAGTTTATGCGGTCACCAGGCATGCAAAAGGCGGCGAGTGAATGCTCAGCTGTATACCCGCAATCGGGTCACTTTCAGCGCGTCAGCCCCATGTGTCTGAGCTGCGGATATCCAACTTCGAAGCTCTTGATCGCTGAGTTGGTAACAGCGCTTGGCCTCTTCCTGCGGAAGCAACCCGTACAGCACCCCCAAAACGACGGCCTCCTTACGAGAAGCGGTCCAGCGTTTGGTGCTTCGCGGAGGCAGGTCCTCCCGCGTCATGACAGTGCCGTCCTCAAGCGTAATGGTTCGAGGTGGCGAAACCTTCTGGTGGAACATGTGAACCTCATAAAACATACATTTCATTTGTATATCAGCTCACTACAAAGTTGAAATCATCACAAAATCAATAGGCGGAATAATGCCTTTTATTGTAATTTTCTCACCAGATCACGCTATGGCTGTGTGTGAACAGCGCCAACCTGATCTAACGGCATCTGCTGCCACGTGCGAACAGGATACAGGCAGCCAGGAGAGGACATAGACATCCGTGCCGCTCACACGTTCTTCAAGAAACGAATGACCGGCGCGGAAACCATCATCGTGAACAACGTCAGTATTGTCCCCTACTCCGCTCATAGAGTGTTGGAGCGTTCCGCAGACTCTTCTGCTTGCAGATATTGCCGTTGCACCATTCCATGGAAAATCCTTGGCTACGACAACCGCCTCTTTGGGCTTTCTCCTGAGAAAAGACCCAAGGCCATCGTGTCCATATCTGCAGGCAGCGCGAAGCGGACAGCCTGACGGACGCCTCTGGAGTGCCCTGACACCATCCCGACGGAAGGTTCCGGGGTTGCCTCCCCCCACAAAATGAGACACCCGTGCTTTAGCAACGGCGTCTGCGTCACTCAGTGTCAGCGGCCCGCACAAAGCGCGTCAAGCGGGAGGTTTACCATCTTGCCCCCCGTTGCGCAGATTTATGCTTTCCCTTGCTTGATGCGCAAACGGCAGTTTCACACAAAGGTCGATGAAACCGTGTCCCACTGGCCTGCCTGAACGTGTATGCATTGTGACCAGAACCACCCAAAACACGAAAGAAAAGCAGCTATTTTGGACATTGGGCACGAATCTGTTGCCAAACGGCCTTCCCTCGGCATAAAAAACGGTAAATACAGCTCTGGCGAAAAAGAGCGTTACCAAGAAGCGGCAAACGACAGTGACAGATTCCATTACTATAAATCAACGTATTCGCGACAACGCCGATAGGTTGATGGCAGCGCTCGAGAGCCACATGCTCAAGAACTTTGCGCCTGATGCGCGCAAGGAACTGCGGTTGTTCAGCGCCGGCGAGGCGGCAGAACTGCTTGGAATTTCCGCCAGCTTTCTACGCAAGCTGCATTTTGACGGGCGCATTGCCGATGTCCATACCACACCGGGAGGCAGGCGCCACTACTCGGCCGAGGATCTTCTTGCAATTCGCGAGACTCTGGAAAGCGCGGCTAAGGCCCCCGGAACCTACCTGCCGGGACGGCGCGCGGGGGACAAGGTTCAGGTGCTGTCCTTCCTGAACTTCAAGGGCGGTTCGGGGAAGACCACCAGTTCGATCCACACTGCGCAGCGCCTAGCCCTGAAGGGGTATCGCGTGCTGGCGGTGGATATCGACCCGCAGGCCTCGCTGACGACTTTGTTCGGTTACCGACCGGAGTACGATTTCCTCGACTCCGGCACGATTTATGACGCCATACGCTATCAAGACCCCCTGCCCCTGCGCCAGGTGATACAGAAGACCTACTTCACCGGAATAGATCTCGCGCCGGCCGGCCTAATGCTGCAGGAATTCGAACATGAGACGCCACAGGCGCTGATCGACAATCTCCAGCCACCATTCTTTGCCCGGATGGCTGCAGTTCTGCAGGAGGTTGAGGCAGACTACGATGTGGTGCTCTTCGATTGCCCGCCACAGCTCGGGTATCTGACCATGTCAGCGCTTTGTGCTTCGACCGGGGTGCTGATCACCGTAGTGCCCAACATGCTCGATGTGGCCTCCATGTCGCAATTCCTACAGATGAGCGCAGATCTGCTGGATGTAGTAGGAAATGCAGGCGCCCAGATGGAATTCGATTTCCTACGCTTTTTGATCAACCGTTACGAGCCGAATGACGGTCCACAGCAACAGGTGGTCGCCTTTCTAAGGCAACTGTTCGGCAAAGAGGTGATGACTGCGCATATGCTGAAATCCACCGCGATTTCGGATGCAGGTCTGACCCAGCAAACCGTTTATGAAGTAGAGCGTTCGCAGTTTCATCGAAGTACGTACGACCGTGCGATAGATTCCCTCAATCAGGTGAATGAAGAGATTGAAACGCTCATCCAACATGCATGGGGTCGCTGATGGCACGCAAAGGGATCTTGAGTACTGATACCTCCTCATCCACGAGCCGGACCGAGGCAAAGGCACGGATGATGCCCCGTGGCGCCGTGGGCGCCTTACAATCTTCGCTGACGAAACTACAGGAAAACGCAGTACAGGAGATCGACCCGGCGCTGATCGATGACGCCGGCTTTGAGGACCGGCTTGGGCTGGACACTGCTGCCCAGAAGCACCTTGTCGAAAGCCTGCGTACCTATGGTCAGCAGGTTCCGGTCCTGTTGCGCCCGCATGCGAAACAGCCTGGAAGGTATGAAATCGTCTATGGCCGCCGCCGCCTCATGGCGCTTAAAGAGCTTGGCATGCCGGTCAAGGCCATGGTTCGGCAGCTGGATGATCACGCCCTGGTCATGGCGCAGGGGCAGGAGAACACTGCCCGCCAGGATCTTTCTTTTATCGAGAAGGCCTCTTTTTCCGCACAGCTTCAGGACGCGGGTTATGACCGTCAGACAATCGCGGCAGCCCTGTCGATCGACCTACCGATGGTCTCACGCATGCTGAAGGTGGGCACCGCATTCGATATGGAATTCCTGCGCCAGATCGGATCGGCGCCGACAATCGGCCGGGAGCGCTGGATGGCCTTGGTAAAGGCAATGGAAGACCAGGGCGCGCGTGGCCGCGCCGTTGCCTTCATGAACCGTCCAGAATTCTTACCGCTCTCTTCAGACGAACGGTTCGACGCGGTCCTGGCCCGGGCCCAAGGTGTAACCGAAAAAGCCAAAACAAAACCGCCAAAGACCTCTGCGCGCATCCTGCACGGACCGGATGGCGCTCCGATTGGTGACTTACGCCGCAGTACACGCGGCGTCACCCTGACAATCGGGTCCCGCAGCAGCGACGGCTTCGATGCATGGTTCGAGGCACATGCCGAGGCTTTGCTCAACGACCTTCACGCGCGCTTCAAATCCGAAGCCTCGGAAGACTGAACGACTGTAAGCAACCAACAGAAAAGGAGGCACGAACCCCGGCAAGAAAAAAGCCCCCCAGGACATACATCCCAGAAGGCTCATTTCAAACTTAGCATCTTTGAAATACCCCCTTCGACTCAGTTTTGTCAACTCTGTGTGTTGCACAGGGGCGGATGTTTTTTGCCTTTTCGTGAAAATTTACATGCAACATGCATCCCAAGCCGCCTTTGGGATGGCGGAGCCGTGCGCACTGCCCCCCGTGGACAAGTGGGACATCCTTGCGGCGCTGACCAAGGCAGCGCCTGGCTTTGGTCTGTCTCATCGCACGCTTTCCGTTCTCAAGGCCCTGATGACTTTTCATCCCGAACACTCGATTGCCGCCAACCTGGGTGGCGCAGTCGTCTTTCCATCAAACCGGAAACTGTCCGAACGTTTGAATGGCATGCCAGAAAGTACCCTGCGCCGCCATCTCGCCAAGTTGGTTGAGATGGGCGTTGTCAGTCGTCACGACAGTCCCAACCGCAAGCGCTATGCCCGGCGTATCGGGGCAGATCGCGCAGTTGCCTATGGTTTCGATCTTTCTCCTCTTGCCGTACACGCTCCCCAAGTTCAGGCCGCTGCAGCGGAAGCTGACCTGCGACACCAACGCGTTGGTGTCCTACGCGACCGCCTCGCGTCCCTGCGGCAACAACTCCTGGACAGCCCTCTTCCCGAGGACCCGGAGCGAGACAATGTGATCGAACTTGCGCGGCTGACACTACGCCGCCGTGCAAGCGAAGAGGATTTGGGAAGTCTCGTTGCACAGCTCCAACAAATTGCAGCCCAAATCCCCCCTGCCCCGGCTGTGGATAGCCCACTGTCTTCTTTGGCACCTGCAGAAAATCTGAGCGGCACAGACATGCAAAGTGAGCGGCACATACAGGAGTCAAATAGAAATGAATCTGACTCTGAAACACGAGCCTACGCAGATAGAGGACACCAGCCGAAAGCAACAGGAAAAGGCAAAGATACAGAGCTGCAAGACGTTCTCGCGGCCTGCAAAGAATACCGCCACTACTGCCCTGCCCCGATGCGATCATGGGAAGATCTTCAGAACAACGCATTGCGTTTGGTGCCGATGATGGGAATAGAAACACCCGTTTTCGCAGAGGCACAACATTCCATGGGCGGTCGTACCGCTGCCATGGTTATCCTTTGCATGCTTGAACGGATGTCTGAAATCCGCAGCCCCGGTGCGTATCTCAGGCGCTTGGCCCAAAAGGCGAAAGCGGGTCAATTTTCCGTTGCACCGCTCGTCAACGCCTTGCGCAACCGGACGGGATTGTCAGCTGACAATTTCGCGCACTGGGCGGATTCGGGGAATATGGAGCGTAATTGACCATTGTCTGATCTTCACAAGACCAGTCCACGCCCGCCGATCAGCATTCACTCCTCAGATCGCATAAGCTGCCGCCATATGGCCTTTCACGCCACACATGCTTTGGAAGGGATTCAAACAGATGTTAAATGAGAGCCTCCTGTCCATCAGGCCAACTTGTCTTCGAATTTTCGTATGTGCTCGCTCAGTAGTCATTGCGTTAGAAATGTGTACAGGCCACATCTTCAAAGAAATTGTCAGCTGACAATTTGCAATGGTCCAAGTACCGCGCGTGTCACAGAGCCTGCGATTGCAAAGGTCACGTGCGTCTCCCGCATCCACTCGCGGGCACCATGAATACGTAGCCATGTGCTATCCATGATCTGCATCATCGTGCCATTTGCTCAGCGTGTGTCCGGCACGATTGGAAGGGATTGTACCCGGCAGCAGACTGTCGAGTAATCGGACGCTGAAAGCTCCAGTTTCATGAGCTAAAGCAAACCGCGCACAAACCCTGACTTTGTCGAAGCTGAAGGCTGGGCTCCGCGCGCAGGGCCCGGCGAATTTCGACCACCAGGTCAGAGCATCTCTGTTGCCCCCCGCTCCCAGGAATATGCAGCGTGCGACCCAGACACCACATTCGCACTCACGGAGACCATCAAATCCCCGCCCTGCCGGAGTGTTTCATTCTGCTCGACCCAGTTCGTCACCCGGTACTTCACCTTCGCAAACTTACTCCACCGCGCCGCATTGAGTTTGACGGGCATCCCAGCATCCCGAAGTCAGATCATACGGCCAGCTACGAAACAGACCCGATCTGTCCAACACGCTTCCGTCTTCCACTGAACGCCAAGACCGGCTGGTGCGAGATCGAGATCTGTCGTGGCTCGAAGGACCAGACCTGTCCCGTGCCTGCGCTCAAAACATGACTGCACTTCGCAAAGTTCGACTTCGGCCCGGTGTTCATTTGGACCATCGCGGGATGGCAAGCACACCCTTGAGGCCCGACTTTCCCACACACACGTCGCACGGTGGAGAAAGGCGATCGTTCTGAAGAGTGGTGTGAGATCTGATCTGCCGAAAGCCGAACGGCTAGCAATGTTTTCCGCCCATTCCCTACATGCCGGGCTCGCTTCGTCGACAGAGAGTGATGAGCAGTATGTTCAAAAGCAACTCGGACATGCTTCAGCCGAGTTGACCCGGCGATACCAGCGCAGGCGTGACAGGTTCCGAGTGAACCTTACCTAAGCCGCGGGACTGTAATGCTCAGTCATCAAACAGATAGGCCATGAGCTTCTGGTTAGTATGCAATATTCGTATGATCTCGATCCCCCGCCCATTCATGCGGTAAATCATGAGATGAACTCTACTGGGATGAATGCGCACAGGGGGCGTGAATTCGCTTCGTTCTCGGGCCATCTCCGGAAATTCTGCAAGCAGGTCAAAGAGTGCGAACAGACCATCCACACAACGATCTGCCTGTTCAACGCCCCAATTGTCTGCGCCGTATTGCCAAGTGTCTGACAAGTCGGCTTCAGCGGCAGGTCGAATGACCCAACCGCTATTTTTTGGCATAATTCGCGCGCATCCGTGACTTGAATTTACCGCGGTCAAGTGGAACCGCCGATCCGCTGGAAAGGCCCGCATCGACAGAGAGCTGAATTTCGGCGATGATCTCATGCCGCGCGCGATCACGCCGGATCAGGTCGCGAACATAGTCACTGGAATTGGCATAGCGTCCGGTCTTTGCCCGTTCTTCGACCCATCTCTTCATCGGGTCCGGCAATGAAATATTCATGGGACCCATGATGATCCCCTTCCGTGCGGAGCGTATGGCAAAGTTTGCCAAACTGCAAGGGAAGGCAAAGCCTGCGGTGTCATCCTGTTGTTAAGTGACGTTATCTGAAACTGCGAGCGTACTCTTGCCTTTGCGCGCGCCAAAGGTCGCGTTGGTGGCAATCCCGTGCTTGGACGCGCTGGACGTCGCGAAACCGACGACCATCTGGCGGCGCTTGTCGCAGCAATCAAAGGTGATAACCCCAGGATCACCTTGCAGGCAATCTGCGACCGACTGGAAACCATGCGCGAGCGCACCCCTCGTGGGCGAACCATCTGGCAGCCGTCCTCTATCAGAATGCTGCTGGAGCAGGCAGAGCGCCTCCGACTCTACTAGGAGTGCCTGACAAGAACCATTTCGTTTTGCTCGACCATCAGTTCCCAGGATCATTACGCCATAGGCGCCTAAAGTCACCGAAATATCCAATCAAGGCTGAGGGTTAGCTCATCCGGTCAGCTAAACTCCTCCAGACGCCCGAGAGCGCAAAAACCAGACGTTTTCGTTCACAATCAGCAGGTTATCGGCAAGAGGCGGAGTGTCTTCGCATTGGTGTTGTGGATAACTTTTCCACTACATTTAGATTTTTCTTGCCGGATTCAGTCGTTCGTGGCATTTCCATTCTGACGGAAAAAAGCGTCAGACGTGGCTTCGACCGTCAGAACGATAAAGAGCCTTAGCAAAGGTCATGAGAGGCGGCAGAACATGGATGATCGAAATACGGGCTACGCGCTAGGCATAGGCTCTTCCGACATCGGAGCATTCGCAGACAGTCTTGCTGAGTCGCTTGACCGGCAGATGAAAATTGCATTCGAGCCAGAAGACCGCAAGTCCTTGCGCCGCTTCAGCTCGACCGAGGTCGCCGAGTTGCTGCGCGTTAGTACCTCGAACCTGCGCAACCGCCATAAAGATGGCAGCTTCCCAGAAGTTCACACTGACGGTCGCGGTCATAGGTTCTACACCGCCGAAGAAGTTGACGACCTCCGCAGCATTTTGGCGCGGACGGGTAAAAACGCTGATGCGTACCGACCGGGCCGCCGAGACGGCGACCGCCTTCAGGTCATTTCGGTCGTGAATTTCAAAGGCGGCGTCAGCAAGACAACGACCCCTCGTTACGGGTCGCCCGATAACGCCAGAAAAGCCCTGTAACGCCATAAGCTTAGAGACCACCGACCGATGATGCACACTACCCCCGCCGCGCCAACGATGAAAGATG
>NZ_JBDOQR010000072.1:0-20161 GCF_039839315.1 Phaeobacter sp. CAU 1743
GGCCTTCAACCCTGCCGGTAGAAAATCTCGTCGCGAAAACCATGAACCCATCGGCAACCTCCATCAAGTTCGCCGGGATATAGCGCTCTGGCAACTCAACTGCACCAAATGCGCGACAGAGCCCAATATTGACCCCCTTGTGCTGAGCAGGCCCGGCGCTGCGTAGCCCTCACATAGCGCAGCGGCGGCGGGCCTGCGGGGTTTCTCCGGGATTGCCTGACGTTCGGCCTCGGTGAGGAATCGCTCGACGAGGACCCGACGCAACAAGGTCCCATTCATCGCAGCCTCGGGCTGATCGGAAAGATAGATACCTTTTCTGCGAGCATTTGAACAACTTCTTGATTGCCACGGCACTCGAGCTGGCGATGGCGGATGGGATGAGACCGGAACTGAGCGGCAGCTTAACCGCCGTGTTTCGCCCTTTCTGCAATCATCAGAACGATGTCGCGGATCAGAGGGTAGACTTCTTTCTTGAGCCCCTCTTTCGAGAAGCTTCCCCGGTATTCAGAAGGGTCGAAATAGGGGTGCTCGTGGTCGGTCTGGTTGACTTTCGACGTAGTGATCCAAGTCTCTTCATTCGGATCAAGTCCCGACAGGCGATCAAGCTCCTCCTTGGGCACATGAACACCGTGGCCGTCTTTCGGATTGCCTGTGGTGCTTAGCGCGAGGAGAGTGACGTCTGTGCCGTTCTTGAGCGGCTTGCTCAAACGCACGTCAACACAACAGGGGCGGTCCTCCTCAGACTCCTCCCCGTCGTGCTGTCGCTTCCGGATGTAGGGAAAGTAGTAGACGTCGCCGAATTGTGGATCAGAGTTCGGCAAACGCTTCGTCCAAGGCGTCCAGAAGTTCCCGGGCATCCTCAGACGACATTTCATCAAGCTTTACGGCGTTCACACGCTCTTGCGCACGAATCGGGGCGTTGGCAGCGTGACGCGGCTTGTTGAAGTTGAAACCGAACACGTCACGAGACGCTTGACCCTTGCGGGCCACGCTATAGTCGCCAATAACAGCGCACATCATGTTCATCTTTCTCTCCTTGTCGACGCCCAGGCTACCATAGTCGTCGGCAGCTTTATATATAGGACCAAAACCGTTGTTTCGACGTTAATCTGCCGGTCGGTCATGGCGGCAGTATGATTATAACACGCCGAACATGGAAAGGGTTGCAAAAATTTCCTCCTCTTCCCGTTTTACGGCATCATTGTCGATCATGGCGTAACCCTCGAAAGCATCCTTGAACTCGCCCTACAGGCGCGAATGGGCGCCTACTTTGTTCATTTTTGCCCGCCTATGCACTCGAGCCGGGCGAACAGCTGGGCGGATTCCGGCCATTCGCCGCAGCTGCGAGAGGTGCGCGTCAAAGCGGAGCAAGCGGTCATTCACACCCCTTTGATCATTGCGTCGATGCTGCACTGTACATCAATGGCAGCAATGCGCAGTTAGTGACCTATGCAAAGTCGTGGCTCGGCAGGCATGCTACAGACGTGAACGGCCCAGAGCTGACCTTGGCCACCGCCTTCTGCCGCTGCGGTGCAGCCCGTCAGATCTGCCATTCGCTGCGAGTGCGAAACCAACCCATACTTGGCTTGGTAATGCGGGGTCGACTTGTTGGTTCCGCAAACCGATAATTGGGTCAATGTAGGAAATGAGTCGAGAAAAGTCATAAAAAGAGTCGAAGTCGTGGGCCGTAGCAGGCTCACTCGACCGGACTTTTGGATCGGTGGGCCGTATCTTTCGAGTGTCAAGGAAACCGAAGGACCAATCCAATGCTGTCTGAACACGCTCAAAGACGGTGCCAGCAGAGGGGCGTAACGCGCGCTCTGTTGACGACAATTTTCGACGAAGCCGATACAGAAACCGCGATCGGCGGCAATTGCCGCTTACACCGGGTCAGTCGCCGCACAGCCAAAGCACGGGGGCTGGACGAACGCGTCGCACGGTTCGCTGTGATCCTGAGCGATGACAGCCAGAAGATCGTCACCGTCTTGGCGATGTACCGCCGCGGATGCGGCAGGTACTCGCTCCGCACCTGATGAGGGAACATGCAATGGGCAACATCGAGCAAGTTCGGGAACAAATCTATCGCGGCGACCGGCAACGCCTGGGAGAGCTTCGCGCGCTGGCACGCCAGGGTTACAAACTGAAGCCGCCATCGCACCTCCAGGCGGCGCTCGCGGCGACGCGCGCCTATAGGGCCACGCGGGGCAGGATCGACGGTGGCCGGGACGCCTTTTGCGAGCGCGCGCTGGAACGCCTCGATCTCTATGGTCGGAAGCCCGAAACGTTCAATATCTCGAAGCACACCCTCGCCAGGAGCCTGAACGCAATCACACCGGAGGTCCGGGCGCGCTATGCCGGCAAGCCTCTGCCGCATAAGGATCTAGCGCACTACCTTGCCGTGATCCGCACCGCCGCCGAAATCGATGGTGTCGATATCGAGGCCGCAGAGATCGCTTTCCTGAAGGAACTTCCGATATGGCAAACGGCAGCTCGCATGGATGCGGCAGACGAGACCTGGGAGGCCATCGAGAACCTCAGCAATCTTCTTCGTGATTTGGGAACGCAGGTTGCTGAACAAGCTGCTCTTGCGAGTGCATTTCGTCTTCAAGAAAACCTCAGCATGCGTTGGGATGCTCTCCATGAACGGATTACCCTTGTTCGGAACAACCAGGTCAATACCGGACTGAGCCCAGTCCATCCGCAGGTCGAGATTGGAGTCAATTTCGATGAGCAGCGTCCTCTTCCGTCCGTCCCCCTCGTCCGGGTGCCGGTGGGCTGGGGAGACGTCGAGCTTGAAATCGAAATGGGCAGCGCCTGCGTCTCGAGGAAACCGGGCATGGACCGCCCGGCCGGCCAATGGCAATCGCACAAGGCACGCATGATGCAGTTCCGCGAGGTGCGGCTTGCCCTTGCATTCATCAATGACCGAGAGGTCGGGCCGGTCCTGATGAGCCGGGGGGCCGTCGGAGCGAATTTCGATTGGCTGGCATCGGGAACTTCGATGATCTGGGGAACATGCCACTGGCGCGACACCCTGGCCGTCCAACAGGAGGTCTTCTTCGACGGAGGATGGCGGCGTGTTCGCTTGCCTGTCGCTTGCACCCGTGATCATGAGGATTTTGTTCTGGACCACGTGACGCCCGGAAAGGCCGGGGACTGGGACTGGGAATTTGACCCCATCGGCCATCCCGGTTCAGTCACGATGTACGGTGCCGACCATGTCAGCTTCACGCGCCTCACTCCGGATCACCTTCATCACTGGCTGGTGACACCCCATCCCCTCGACGGGATGGAGGTCATCTGTCCCTGGGGCCAGACCGATGCTGCTCATGTCGGGCACGAGTATCCGGTCTGGCTCACCGCGAGCGGCGATTTCGAGGCCTATTGGAACGACGTCCCGGTGGAGGCATTGACCTGCCCGAATGACACGCCCGCGCGGATCATCGAGACGAACCTCTACAATGGCCGTCTTGAAGCTGCACTGCGCGAAGCAGCAACGCGCGTCGTCGACCAAACCCACCGCGTCATGGAACAAAACCGCATGGCTGCGCAGGAAGCCCAACTGGCGCTGAGAGCACGCTGGACCGATCGGAAACCGTTCCTGAAATCACGATGAGGCAGCTTCGAGATCTGCCTTTTCCGATATCGCTGGAGGCGGCGCCACCTGCATGAGCGATGTCACCCCCGGGCTACCCGCGGCACGCAATCGATATCGCGGGACACGGCCATACTTCCCGAGTTGATGGCTGTTCCACACCTAAAACCACGAGTTGGAGAACGACATGAAACACAATCGACCTTCCGAAGCGGACCAGTGGTGGCAGGTGATGCCGGCCCTTCCGGTATCCCCTGAAACCCAACATCACGCCGCTCTTCGGCGTATCTGGGCCGACCATACGATCAATACCCGCGCCAAGGGGCGCGGCTATTATCACTGGGGAACCGAGGACCATATCACGCCGGCGCTTTTTCAAATCTGGGCGATTTTCAATAATCCCCAGGCGCTCTGCACTTTGCTTAAGAAAGTGGGAGCAAGGCCTGTTGGAGAGCTTCGGCACGTTCAATGGGCCTATGCGTGCGAAGAGGCGATTGCGCGGGGCACTTTTCCCGGCTTCTCGGGGCGAATCCTGATCCCTGACATCGTCATCCACTATGAGGACGAAGCAGGATGCGGCCTCATCGCATTTGAAGTGAAAAAGCCGGGCGTCGCTCCGAATGAAAAGGATGCCACCAAGCTTTCAAACTATACTAGACTTGATTCCATGAGAGCGATCGAACGCAAGCACCGGGCGTTTCTCGTGGGCGCCGAATCCGTGGCGGTCGCCATGAAACTCGATCCCCAAGCCGGAGTATTGTCCTGGAACGACATGCAACAACTCTTAGTCGAGGCGGCATATTGTGAGTTTTCATGTGACGTCTATTCCCTTGTCGCACCCTGGATCGAACGGGCATTCGCCCGACACGGGATTGGCTCGGCCTCCACACCTAAATCTGCGTCGGAGGAGGCCACTTACGGTACTCAGGCGGCTTTTGAGGCCATTGACGCAACCGGCGCGCCCCTCGCAGTCCGCCAGTTCCTGAAGGGCTCTGAGATCGTCGAAGCGCATTGGCGGAATGAAAAGCACGCCTGTCCTGCCGCGTGGATGACCAATGCCCCGACGCGAGAAGAACTCTCTGAGCGCAAGGCTCAGAGTTCGGCGGACCGTCGTCTGAACCGTTGGTCGCCGAAATGGAGGTCTTCGCTCGAACAACTCAGGATCTAAACCTGCAAAGGCTTCCAACGAACTTCGGCGCCGGCACCAAAAGCTGCTTTGCGCCGAAAAACTCGAGGTCGCGAGAAGCTCAAGAAACTTGACAGGGCCGGCTGCCGCACCCGGCCCTGAGCCGACATTCATTGTGTCGGATCTCGCCGCAGTGCAGCTTCGCCGAACCGGCCATTTCCGCCTCCGACGAGCTTAGCACGGTGTCGAGGCCGCAATTGCGGACACTTGTACCCTTTGCCGGACACCTGCGTATGAATTTACTTAGCCTCCGGAGCGTTAGAAACAGCTATGGCTTTCAGCCTATGACAACTTGGTGCTTGGAGTTAGCAAAGTTTTATCGCCAATCTCTCGCCGCTTTGTCCGCCAATCTGGCAGAGAGAAACCGGAGTTTGTCTCCGAACACCATGTCCAGTGTAAATGCGACCGGCAGTGCGATGAGGATGCTCTGACCCCAGGCTTGCAGCCACATCCAAGAGATCCCGAACTCAAGCAGGCTGAATACACCTGACAGGGCCATCGACATGAATGCCGACATAACCAATGATCCAGAAAGCCTCTGAAGACGCTTGTGATCTGCCATATCAAATGACCTCCGAAAGGGCCAAGGTTTCGGCCGCAGCTGTCAGCTCTGCCAAGGCAACCGGGTTGGTGATGGTTCCGCTGTCTGCGTCGAAGACTTCGTAGAAGCTGGCGACGGAGACGGTCGCCTTTAGGTCCGCCCCGAAGAACTGTGCTGAGCCTTTGGCCGAGGCGAGCACGCTGCCCGCCCCGCCGGGACCGGGAGAGGTCGAAAGGTAGACCGTCGGCTTACCCTGAAACACTTTCTGGTCGATCCGGCTCGCCCAGTCGAAAAGGTTTTTATAAGCGGCGGTATAGGAGCCGTTGTGTTCTGCAAATGACACGATCACCCCGTCGGCAGATCCGATCTTGTCAAAGAACGCCTTGGCCGTTTGAGGGTGTCCGATCTCCTTCTCCAGGTCTTCGCTGAAGATCGGCAGATCATGATCGTTCAAGTCCAGCACCTCGATCTGGGCATGCGGTACCAATGTCGCTGTGAAGCGCGCGAGGCGCTTGTTGATGGACGTCTTGCTGTTGCTTGCGCCGAACGCCAGGATTTTCATGAGGGTTCTCCTGTCTTTATCAGAAGTTTCGTAGGGGGCTTTGATGAGGGGGTTCGTTGTCCTTAAGGATCGACACAGGCGTTCAATTGATTGAGCCAAGCTCGCCAGCGGCGTGAGCGGCGATGACGGCTTCCAGCTGTCCAGTGTCACTCATCGCGAACGGCCCTTTCTGCACAAAGGGCTCGCGCAAGGGGCGCCCGCTGAGGAGCACAGCCCGACCGCCTTCACCGCTAAGACAGCGGATGTTTTCGGCATTGTGGACCGCAAGCGCCTCGTCGGCATTGGGATGGTAACGGGTACCATCGAGCTCAACCTCGACGTCGCCTTGGATGACATGAAGCCAGATGGCGTCTCCCGGGACGCTGCGATGGGTGAAGTTGCCGCCCTGGGACAGGCCAACATCAAGGATGGTGAAGGGCATTCCAGGTGGGGCGGCCCCGACGACGCCGTTGCTTGCGCCAGTCATCACCCGCACCCGATGTCCGTGGCCTTTGATCACCGGCATGGTCTGCGCGGCAACATGAACAGACTCCGGTGCGTCCAGTTTCTGCGCCGCCGGGAGGTTGATGAAAATCTGAAGCGCATGCGTGTGCGATCCGGGTGTGGGGGCTTCATCATGCACCGCGCCGCGCGCGGCCTTGAGCCAGTAAAGATCGCCCGGAGCCAGCGCGATATCGTTGCCAAGGGAGTCCTTGTTGCGAAAGCTGCCTGTGCTGTCCTCGAAAAGCACACTCACCGCGGAAATCCCCGCGTGGGCATGGGGCGCGAAGGTCGGCCTTGTCATGGCGAAGTGATCGACCATGATCAGCGGGTCCATCAAACCGTCAAGCTGGCGATGGATGAAGCTGAGAGCTTCAAAGCCTTCGCCCCGGGTCATTTTCTCTCCCTGCTGTATTGCGGCGATCATGGCTTGGGGATCATTGGTCTGAAATCTGTTTTGCGCGGTCATATTCGCCTCCTTTGCTGCAAATAAGTCTATTCTTGAGGCGTAAGGCGGGAAATCCGTTGATTTCGGAACTCTTCGTTCCATTTTTGGAACGAAGGGGAATAGTGAAAAGGCCGAAAATGGACCTCAACCAAGCCTACTATTTGGTTCATGTCGTTGAGAAACAGGGCTTCTCGGCAGCGGCGCGGACGCTCGGCATTCCCAAGTCCCGTATCAGTCGGCAGGTAAAAGCGTTGGAAGACACACTCGGCACGCGGCTCCTCAACCGTGACTCACGGCATATGTCACTGACGGAGGCTGGCGAAGCGTATTATCGGCATGCGAAGATGGCGTTGGAGTGCATGGTGGCCGCCGAAGCTGCGGTTCGTCAGGACAAGGACGCGCTGGAGGGCAGTGTCACCCTCTCATGTTCAGTTGGGGTCGCGCAGTTCGCGCTTGGCCGCATTCTGCCACGGTTCCTGGCCGACAACCCGCGGGTGGCACTGCGACTCCAGGCAGCAAACGATTATGCCGACATGATCGGTGATGGCATCGACCTGGCCATCCGGGGCCATGCCAAACTACTGCCCGACTCAGGCTTGATCCAAAGACATATCACAGAGGTCCCCTGGCACCTGTTCGCCTCGCCGGACATGGCGCAGCAAGTTGGTGTCTCGGCATCCCCGACAGACCTGGACGGCTTGCCCGGCCTTGCACTTGGCTGGCGGCCAGGGGGGAGTTCCTGGTCGCTGATCGGGCCCGACGGCAGCACAGCCTCAGTTCCCTATCCTGCGCGTCTGCGCAGCGATGACATGGCCATCCTCAAACAAGCGGCCTCAGAAGGGCTCGGCCTGGTCGCTCTGCCTGCATATGTCTGCGCTGAGGATATCGCTGCGGGACGGCTCTGTCGCGTCTTGCCAGACTGGACCGCCGGGGCGCCCGAAATCAGCCTTCTGATGCATGAACGGAGGGGCAACCCGCCACAGGTCGACGCCTTGGCAGGCTTCTTGCGCCGCGAGCTTCCAACTGTGATGAACAGTGGCGACAGCGGGTAGCGAACTAGGTTTTCACACTTGGGTCGGTTCATGAGACGGACGTGTGGCTCGGTTGGGTGTCCAAAATGATTTGTTGCCACATACCGCTCCAGTCGTCTCGTCTCCGCGCCTTGCATTCACCTCCCCAAGTTCAGCGGAAGCAACTGCATGAGATACGTTCCTGCACGACCAGGGAGCGAAGACCTCAGATATCGCACCCCTGTTCAGTTTTGCGCTTGTCTTCTGCCATTGCTACTTTCCTGCCTGCCATTAGACCTGCCAAGATAATGGACAAAATGGCCAATACCGAAGTAACGGTCCCCGTTGACACGCCAGTGCCAGCAGGAGAGACGGCAAAGCCGCCAAGAACAGAGCCAAGCGCGATCCCGATATTTCCGGCAGAAATATTGAGAGAGCCAGCAAAGGCGGGAAATTGTGGTGCGGCGTTCATCAAACGTGCCTGGCTCAAAACAAAGCTGGCCGCATGCGCGCCGCCCCATGTCGCCGCAATGGTCACCGCCATAGCTGTTTCGGGATTATGCTCCGCCTGCACGGCCAGACTGCACAGCGCAACCAATCCCGTTGCACAGCAGCTGGCCGCGAAGGGCCACTTGACTGCCTTGGCTGCAAGCCAGTTCCCGGCAAAGCCGGCCACTCCAAAAACGAGAAGCAGAACGTTGACAGCCTCTGGCTGAATGCCCGCATCATTCAGAATTTGGGCAATATGAGCGTAACTGGCAAAAAGTGCTGCGAAAGTCAAAACCGTCAGCGTCAGGTGCCCAAGCAGGTATCCGTCGAAGGTTCGGACACGCTGCAGCGGACTGGATTGAGGCCCCCTTTCATCAGGGCATTTGTAAATCGCTGCCATGACCAACAGACAGAAGAGCCCCAGACCAAACATGACACTTTGCCACCCGACAAGAGCTGCAAGGCTTGCGCCGATGGGGGGTGACAATGCGCCGCCAGCAACAACCCCTGTGTAAAGAAGAGAGGTCCCTTGCCCAGTGCCGTATCGCTGTGCCATCCATACATTGGCAAAACTCATAAACACCGGCAGTGTAGCGCCTTGAATGGCCCGCAGTGCCAGTGTCGGAGCAAGATCGGGTGAAAAAGCAAAAGCAAGATTGCCAACGAACGGCGCCAGTGACCACACCAAAACGCGCCTGGGTGGAAAACGCGCTAGGTAGTAGGCCAGACCGGGACCGCCAAAGGCGGCCCCAATAGCGAAAACCGAAACAACAAGACTATATTGCGCAGTGTTGATCGCCAGCGAAGAAGACAGGCCCTCTGCCAATCCCACGACAACGAATTCCACTGAAACAACAAGAAACGCGCCGATGATTAGCGTCGCCGTTATTAAGGAGTTCTCTGACCGCAAAGTCACGCGTTTGCGCCATTATCGAGAAGCCAGTCTGCGCCGGTGACCGACCGACCGGCCGGCCCGGCAAGAAAGGTGACAAGGTCTGCAACCTCTTCTGGCGTGGCGTATCGACCCGTCGCTGTCGCCGCACGCTGACCGTCCGCCGCCGGACCGTTTGCCGGGTTCATATCGGTATCTGTTGACCCGGGGTGGATGGCCACAGCCGTAATCCCACGTGGTCCTAGATCCCGTGCGAGGGCATGCGTGAACCCAGAGATTGCAGCCTTGCTGGCGCTATAGGCGGTAAGGCCCGGAAAACTAGCCCGGAAAGCGAGGTTGCTGCCGATCGAAATGATGCGACCGCCTTCCGGCATGTGATTTATGACGGATTTAGCGGCCACAAATGCGGCAGTCAGGTGAACTGTGACAGTCTCATTAAACACCTCCAAGCTCATCTCATCAATCGGCATAACTTTAAAAATACCGGCATTGTTGACCAGTATGTCTATGCCACCTAATGCATTTGCGGCTTCACTGATTGCACCTTCGATCTCGCTCGGAACCGTGCTGTTCGCACGGATTGCCAGCGCGCGCCGCCCCGAGGCCTCGATGGAATTACGCAGGGCTTCAGCGGGACCGGCAGAGGCATTGTATGTGAAGGCAACATCTGCGCCATCCGCTGCGAGGCGGCGCACGATTGCTGCGCCCATTCCGCGACTGCCTCCAGTAACCAAGGCATTTTTTCCAGCTAGTTGCATGTCGAACTCCTATTTATGTAGTGATCACTAAACAAATAGGTTCTTGCTACGGGATGTCAAACAATTCATGTATCGATCGATACACAAAGGAGCGCGTCATGACACGAGGTCGGCCCAGACAGTTCGATAGAGACGCCGCGCTGGCGCGCGCCATGGAGATGTTCTGGGCAGACGGATATGCAAACACATCAGTCTCGGACCTGACGCATGCTATGAACATCTCACCGCCAAGTTTTTATTCTGCATTTGGCAGCAAGGATGCGCTGTATGAGGAAAGCTTGAAATTTTTCGTTACGCACCACGGTGGGCAGATGTGGGATCGACTCGAAACGACCCCCGCGCTTGGGAATGCTGTTGAGGCCTTTCTCACCACCTCGGCGTCAGCATTCTCAGACAGTGGGCATCCGCCCGGATGCATGGTTATCGCCGGGCTGCAGGAAATGGTTCCTGGCAGCGCCACCGACGACGTATCCCACAGCGCTGCTTGGCTAAAGTCCCAACGAGAAGCCAATGATCGCAAAATGCAGAATAGGTTCAAACGCGCCATCGAGGAGGGCGATGCCCCAAGTGATTTTGACTACCGCGCCGCAGCGGATTTCGTTCTGACACTTCAAGCCGGGTTGTCGAACACTGCTCGTTTGACGTTGTCACCCTCGCGGCTCGTATCAATCGCCCGTCTGGGGCGACGAGCAATTGAGGCAATGTTGGCCTCAGGTCCCATGGATCAGCACGGCACCACCTGATTTAGCCTCGGCGAGAAGCAAGCCTTTGATGGGCGATCTTTCTGGTTGAGCGACGCGCAAATGGAGCGGCGGCTGCGTGACTTCCAGAAGTCGCACGGCAAGCCGTCGGCGACAGGCGCGTGCTCAGCGGCTCTATCTTCATCAATCGCAATGGCTTGCTATCGCGGGAGCGGGAGCATCCTGGATTCAGCCAAACTGGCCGCTAATGGTCCGCTTTTTCCATTACTCCGTGAGATCTTCGCGACTGCAGCGAACTGCCGCTTTCCGCCCCATAGAGGCATAGATCGACCGAAATGGGCGACGCTCCGCGCCGCAGCGCAAACCTTTGGGCAAATCGCGCAAACTTATAGGGATCGCGCACGAATATGCGCGATCCTACAGTGGATCAGAAGTCCAGGTTTTCCACGCTCAGCGCGTTTTTCTGGATGAATTCGCGGCGCGGTTCGACCACATCACCCATCAGCTTGGTGAACAGATCGTCGGCCTCGACCATGTCGTCCACGCGCACCTGCAACAGGGTGCGGGCGTCCGGGTCCAGCGTGGTTTCCCACAGCTGATCCGGGTTCATCTCGCCCAGTCCCTTGTAGCGCTGCAGCGACAGGCCTTTTTCACCCTCTTCCAGAATCGCCTTCAACAGCTCCAGCGGACCGTGGATCAGCTGGCTGCGCTCTTTGCGTACCAGCGTCGCGGTCTGGCCGTAGATCTCCTGCAGGCTTTGGGTAAAGCTGCCGGTCTTGCGCGCCTCACCCGAACGCAGCATCGGACCATCCAGCGTGCGGACCTCCTCAACGCCGCGCAGGATGCGGGCCAGACGGATACCGTGATCCTGGGTGATGCGCCCCTGCCAGCCCTTTTCATACTCCAGTGCAATCAGGTCGAGCCGCTTGGCAACCCTGTCGGCAACGCCCTGCAGGTCGGCATCCACCGCACCGGGAACAAACGCACCTGCAACGGCAGCCTGCTCCAGAATATGGCGAGGGTAATGAGTCGGGAAGGCATCGATGACACGACGCAGCTGACGCGCCTCATCCACCACGCGGGCCAGATCCTGCCCGACGATTTCCTCGCCCGATCCCAGCTTCAGAACCGCGCCTTCAACGCCTTGGTGGATCAGGTAGTCATCCAGCGCCGCCTGATCCTTCAGGTAGACCTCGGATTTGCCACGGGCCACCTTATAAAGCGGCGGCTGGGCGATATAGAGATAGCCGCCCTCGATCAGCTCGGGCATCTGGCGATAGAAGAAGGTCAGCAGAAGCGTCCGGATATGGGCGCCGTCCACGTCCGCATCGGTCATGATGACGATCTTGTGGTAGCGCAGTTTGGAGATGTCGAACTCATCCCGGCCAATACCGGTGCCAAGCGCCATCACCAAGTTGCCGATTTCCTGGCTTCCCAGCATCCGGTCGAAGCGCGCGCGCTCCACGTTCAGGATCTTACCGCGCAGGGGCAGGATTGCCTGCGTCTGGCGGTCACGACCCGTCTGAGCAGAACCCCCAGCGGAGTCACCCTCGACGAGGAAGACTTCGGTTTTCGAGGGGTCTTTCTCGGAACAGTCCTTCAGCTTGCCGGCGAGGAAGTTCACATCCATCGCCGTCTTACGCCGGGTCAGCTCGCGCGCCTTACGGGCGGCTTCGCGGGCCAGGGCGGCTTCGATGATCTTGCCGACGATTTCCTTGGCCTGGGTCGGGTTTTCCTCGAACCACTCGGCCAGTTTCTCGTTCACCAGACTTTCCACCACCGGGCGAACCTCGGAGGAGACCAGTTTGTCTTTGGTCTGAGAGGAGAACTTGGGATCCGGCACCTTGACCGACAACACACAGGTCAGACCTTCGCGGGCGTCGTCACCAGTGAAAGAGACCTTCTCCTTCTTGGCGATCCCGGAAGATTGCGCGTAGTTGTTGATGGTCCGCGTCAGCGCACCGCGGAAGCCCGCCACGTGGGTACCGCCATCGCGCTGGGGAATGTTGTTTGTAAAGGGCAGCACGGTTTCATGGTAGCTGTCGTTCCACCACATCGCCACTTCGACGCCGATGTCGTCCTTTTCACCCACGATATAGATCGGGGCATCCATGACCGGGCTTTTCGACCGGTCGAGGTACTTGACGAATTCCTTCACACCGCCTTCGTAGAACAGCTCGGTCTCAAGCCGCTCGGCCGGGCGTTCATCGATCAGGATGATCCGCACACCAGAGTTGAGGAAGGCAAGTTCCCGCAGACGCTTTTCCAGCGTTTCAAAGGAGTATTCGAGGTTCGAGAACGTGTCGGTCGACGCCAGGAAGCGGACCTCGGTGCCGGTACGGTCACCGCAGTCGCCAACGACCTCAAGGTGCTTGGCCGTGTCGCCGCGCTCGAACCGCGCGATGTGTTCCTTGCCATTGCGCCAGATGCGCAGCTCCAGCCAGTCGGACAGGGCGTTCACAACGGAAACGCCAACACCGTGCAGACCGCCAGAGACCTTGTAGGAGTTGCTGTCGAATTTGCCGCCCGCGTGCAGCTGGGTCATGATGACCTCGGCCGCCGAGACGCCTTCTTCGGCGTGGATATCCACCGGAATACCGCGCCCGTTGTCGCTGACAGAAACACTGGAATCGGCGTGAATTTTCACCGTCACGGCGTCCGCGTGGCCCGCCAGTGCCTCGTCGATGCCATTGTCGACGACCTCATACACCATATGGTGCAGGCCCGATCCATCGTCGGTGTCCCCGATATACATGCCGGGGCGTTTGCGAACCGCCTCCAAGCCTTTGAGAACTTTGATGGAATCCGCACCGTATTCGGCGGGGGCGTGCTCGTTTCCGGACATTCGCGCGTTCCTGTTTTTGCTTTCAGATTTTATACGCAGTCCGGGGGGGAATGTCACGCGCACGCGCCCCTTTTATTCTTGGATTCAAGCGGCTTTTGCCCCCAGACCGGCGACTTTTTGCAGCCACCCCTCGACCTTCTTGCCCTTGGCATCCGTGGCAGGCGCAAAGGAGGAGAACCGGGTCGGCTTCACACCGACAAAGCCAAGGATCTGACGGCTGATGATTTTCTTGATCGCATTGCTGTAAATCAGTTTGAGCAGCAGTGGGGGCGTGTCCGATGTCAGCAGCACCCGGGCCGTCTTGCCGGTCAGCATCGGTGCCGGAACTCCCATCATGTTCGGGTTGCGCGTGTCGAAAGTCCGACCGGGCAGTAGCGCGCGATCAAAGACGCCTTTCAGCTTGGCCGGGATGGCGCCCCACCACAGCGGCGTTGCCACCACCACGTGATCGGCCCACTCCAGATCTGCAAGGAAGACTTCCAGATCCGGCTCCAGCGGCTTGGGGTTCTTATAACCGCCCTGCCCGTAATCCATGTCGAACTGCATGGCAGAGATATCGTGATA
Organism: Phaeobacter sp. CAU 1743; assembly: GCF_039839315.1. NCBI lineage: Bacteria > Pseudomonadati > Pseudomonadota > Alphaproteobacteria > Rhodobacterales > Roseobacteraceae > Phaeobacter > Phaeobacter sp. CAU 1743. Next base: position 14,072 of record NZ_JBDOQR010000072.1, read on the forward strand.
GCGCACCGCGTGACCCTTGGCCTTGGCCGAGGCGGCATAGGTATCGCACAGCGATTTCGACAGCGAGGTTTCACCGGGGTGACCATTCAGGACGATGATTTTCTTGGTGGACATCTGACACTTCCTACAACTAAATTGACCAGGGTCAGTTTATTGTCTCAATAAATGACCCTGGTCAATATTTAAATTGACCAGGGTCACATTTTCTTGATGAGGACGCAGATGCCGCGACAGCCCCAGAAACGCCGACTTGAAACCCGCGCCAAACTGCTGGAGGTCACAGCCGAGCTTGTTGCGACCGAAGGTTACAGCGGTCTCAAGGTTGAAGACGTTGTAAACCGCGCAGGCGTGGCCAAGGGCACGCTGTTTTCCCACTTCCGAGACAAGGACGGACTGCTCGCGGTGCTGATCGGGGCCGAGGTGATGCGCCATCTTGACCAGATGGAGGAAAAGGGGGCGCCAGACAGCCGCGAGGCCCTGCTGGAACGTATCGCACCCCTGCTGGAGTATGTGGCCGGAGACCGGGTGATCTTTGATCTGCTGCTGCGTTATTCAGGATCCACCGGCACCGAAACGGATGAGGTGGTGACCGAAGGCTTTTATCGCCAGATCGCCATCTGGGGCGATTGGATCGCGCAGCTGCAACAGGCAGGACTGGTGCGCGACGATTACCCGGCGCAATTCCTGGCCGAAGGCATTCAGGCCTTTCTCAATCAGGTGATCGCGATCTGGTTCTGCATGTCCAGTCCCAACGAACAGACCCCACTGGACGCGCTGCGCCCCTTTCTGGAGGCCTGGCTGGCGCCGCAAGCCTGACCACCCTGAGCCAACAAGCTATCAGGAAAAGGGAATGATCAGCCCGACGCAGATCAAGAGGCCGCCGGACACCAGGTTGACCTTCTTCAGGGCTGATGGCGACGACAGCAGCGCCCGCAACCGGTGCACCAGCGCCGCCAGAATCAGGTTGCCCATCAGTGGCACAAAAAAAGACAGCGTCACGATCACTGCCACATCCACCTTCGTGACTGCGGAAAGGTCAAAGAACCCCGGCAGCAGCCCCATGTAGAACAGGATCGCTTTGGGATTGCCCAGAATAACGGCAATCCCGGCCATGAACCCAGCCCAGGTGCCGGGGCGGAGTAAAGCGCTGTTTTCCTGAATCCGCGCGCCCGCGTGGCGGATCAGGGTGATGCCCATGAACAGGAACATCAGGCAGGCGACCCAGCGCAGGACGGTCATGATGCCTGCAAATTCGGACACCAGCCAGGACATGCCCGCCACCGCTACCAGCAGCCACAGGATATCGCCGCAAGCCACCCCCAGCGCCAGTGGCCAGGCGGCATGAAACCCGCCGGACACCGCCCGCGCCAGCAGCGCCAGCCAGACCGGACCCGGGGTGAGGAACAGAACGAACAGCCCGCCCGCATAAAGCACCAGATCCCAGATAGACAGGGTCATGACCGCACCTCTACCTTTGATCCGCCTTCGCCCTCGGTGATTTCCATCATCTGGGCGCGACCACCCATTTCTGCAAACAGTTCTGCCTCGGTCCCGGTCATCCAGGCCTGCGCCCCCAGCGCACAGATCTCATCATAAAGCGCGGCGCGGCGGGCCGCGTCCAGATGCGCTGCGACCTCGTCCAACAACACGATCGGCGGCGCCCCTTCGCGCCCCGCAAGCGCACGGGCATTGGCAAGGATCAGCGAGACCAGCAGCGCCTTCTGCTCTCCGGTGGAGCAATCGCGGGCCGGTACGCCCTTGGCCGCATAGGTCCCGATCAGATCGGTGCGATGGGGGCCGACCAGCGTGCGCCCCGCCGCCAGATCACGGAACCGGCTTTCGGCCAGCGCCTCGCGCAGGTCCTCTGCGCTTGCGGGCATGGTGCCTTCCGTCTGGATCAACTCCAGTTCAGCCACGGGAAAGGCGGTTTCGGCGGCCGCCTGCGCCTCTTGCAGCAGCGACACCGCCGCAATACGCGCGGCGCTGATGCGGTGGCCGGTCTCGGCCATCTGCGTTTCCAACACCCGGTACCAGGCCGGATCGCGGTTCTGGTCTTTCAGCAGGCGGTTGCGTTCGCGCATCGCCTTTTCGTAGGCCAGCGTCGCCTCGGCATGGGAGGGATCAAAGCTGAGCACGATGCGATCCAGAAACCGGCGACGGCCCTCGGCGGCTTCGATCCACAGGCGGTCCATCGCAGGGATCAGCCAAACCACGCGGCAGATCTGCCCCAGTGCGATCTGGTTGGAGGCCTTGTTGTCGATCCTGACCTGCCGGGCGTTGCCGCCTTCGGACCAGGTTTCCACCTCGTAGGACTGTGTGGGGGCCTGCAGAGTCGCCTTCAGTTTCCACCCCAGCGCCTCGGGGCGGCGGGTCATTTCCGCAGCGCTGGCGCGGCGCAGGCCGCGGCCCGGGGAAAACAGCGACACCGCCTCAAGGATATTGGTCTTACCCGCCCCATTTGGCCCGAACAGCGCCACGGGCCGCCCATCCAAATGCAGTTCCGCCCGCAAATGCGAGCGGAAGTGAGACATGGTCAACTCTGTCAGGGCAAGCACTTAGGGCGCCCCTTTCCTGATAGTGAGAACCCTATGCCGGGTCCGTAGCGCCGAATCCGTGCCGTCAGACGCGCATCGGCATGACGACGTAAACCGCGCTTTCGTCATTGCCTTCGCGCATCAGGGTCGGATCGCCGGAAGAGTTGAACAGGAACACCGCGTTTTCCCGGTCCACCTGACTGGCGATCTCCAAGAGATACTTGGCGTTAAAGCCGATTTCCAGGCGCTCGTCGCTGTAGGCAACCGCCAGCTCTTCCTCGGCGGCGCCGCTGTCGGGCGCGTTGACCGACAGGATCAGGCGATCTTCTTCCAGCTGCAGTTTAACCGCGCGGGAGCGTTCCGAGGACACGGTCGCAACCCGGTCCACCGCCTTGGCGAATTCGGCTGCATCCACTTCCAGACGGCGGGTGTTCCCCACCGGAATGACGCGGGTGTAATCCGGGAAGGTGCCGTCGATTACCTTGGAGGTCAGGGTGATGTTCGGGGTGGCAAAGCGAACCTTGGTTTCGGAGACCGAAACGGCGATGTCCATCTCGTCATCGTCCAGCAGCTTGCGCAGCTCACCTACGGTTTTACGCGGCACGATCACGCCCGGCATATCCTCGGCGCCCATCGGCAGCGGCGCGTCGATCCGCGCCAAACGGTGACCATCGGTCGCCACGCAGCGCAGTGCCTTGCCGCCTTCGGAGCTGTCAGCCACATGCATGTAGACACCGTTCAGGTAATAGCGGGTTTCTTCGGTCGAAATCGCAAATTTCGACTTGTCGAACAGGCGACGCAGCATGGCCGCGTTGGCGGTGAAATTCGAATGATACTCGGACGAGGCCATTACCGGGAAATCTTCGCGCGGCAGGGTCGCCAGCGAGAAGTTCGACCGGCCTGCCTCGACCGTCAGGCGGCCTGTGGCGGCATCGGCCGTCAGGGTCACGAGCGCGCCATCGGGCAGCTTGCGCACAATTTCATGCAGGGTGGTCGCAGCCACGGTGGTCGCCCCGGCGCGCTCAACCTGCGCGGGGGCCTTGTCGACCACTTCGATGTCCAGATCGGTGGCGCGGAACTGGGCGGTATCGCCCTCGGCTTCGATCAGCACATTGGCGAGGATCGGAATGGTGTTACGCCGCTCTACGACCGATTGTGCCTGGGCCACAGCCTTGAGAAGCGTGCCGCGTTCGATGCTGATCTTCATGTCCCTTGTCCTTTTTGTCTTGCCTCAGGCAGTGGCCGGGATAAGCAAATTAGCGGTTTACCCCTGCCATACAAGGCTTTTTATCGACTTCTCCAAGGGAAAGGAGGCAGCGTCAAGGGGCCTGTGATCGGCAGGGTGCAGAACACCGTCAAACGTTGCCCGCTGGCATACAAATGGCATCCCGGTCCTGCATGGAAAAGCGGCCCCGGATTTCCGGGGCCGCATTGTCACGTCTCGCTCGGATCGCGCTTACGCCTCCAGGGAGCGGCGCAGCATTTCGACGTCTTCGGCGATCTGGCCGTCGGTCGTCTTCAGCTCTTCAATCCGTTTCACACCATGCATCACGGTTGTGTGGTCACGCCCGCCAAAACGGCGGCCGATTTCCGGCAGCGACCGGCTGGTCAGCTGCTTGCACAGATACATCGCCACTTGCCGCGGCCGCGCATAGGAACGCAGGCGCTTGGGGCCGATGATATCCGACATACGGATGTTGTAGTATTCCGACACCTTGCGCTGGATCTCTTCGACGGTGATTTTACGCTCCGAGGCGCGCAGCACATCGGCCAGACAGTCCTGTGTCAGATCCATGTCGATCTCGCGCCCAACGAGCGAGGCAAAGGCGAAGAGACGGGTCAGAGCGCCTTCGAGAACACGCACGTTGGTCGAGATGCGATGCGCCAGGAATTCGAGCACGCCATCAGCGATTTCAAGGCCCGGATAGGTTTCGCGGTGCTGCTGCACCTTGGTCTGAAGGATGCCGAGACGCAGTTCGTAATCGGTGGGGTGCAGATCCACCACCAGACCACATTGCAGACGCGATTTCACGCGGTCCTCAAGATCCTTGATCTCACCCGGGGCACGGTCCGCCGAAATGATGATCTGCTTGTTCTGGTCCACCAGCGCATTGAAGGTATGGAAGAATTCTTCCTGCGTGGAATCCTTGCCCGCGATGAATTGCACGTCATCCACCATCAGCACGTCGACCGAGCGGAACAGGTGTTTGAAGTCCATCATCTTGCGTTCGCGCAGCGCCTGCACAAAGCGGTACATGAACTGTTCCGCCGACAGATAAAGCACGTTCAGCTGCGGGTTCTGTTCTTTCAGCTCCCAGGCGATGGCGTGCATCAGGTGGGTTTTACCCAGGCCAACACCGCCATAGAGCACCAGCGGATTGAAGGTCACCGGACCACCCTCGGCCACGCGGCGCGCAGCGGCATGGGCCAGTTCGTTCGGTTTGCCGACAACAAAGCTGTCAAAGGTGAACCGCGGATCCAGCGGTGCCGCCTGCAAGGCATCCAACCCGTCACGCGACGACGAAGACGACGCAGCCGCATCCTCGGTCCGCGCAGCAGCGCCTGCCTGAACAGTACTCGCCTCGGCCATTTCGGCAAAGGGTTCAGCGGCCCGTTCCGTCTGCCGCACCGGGCGGGCAGGTGAGTTGGCAGCCACCTTAAACGCAAGCCGCTGTACCGATTCACCGGACATGCTGAGCTCGTGCAGAATCAGATCTGCAAAGTTCTGGCTGACATAGTTCCCCATGAAGTTCGTCGGCACATGAAAGACCGCAACGCCTTCATCGACCGAACTGAATTCAAGCGGCTCGATCCAGGTGGTGAAATTGTTTTGACCGACTGTCTTGAGCAATCGTTGTCTGAGCTGTCCCCATTTTTCTTCCGTCATGCTACGCCTCACGCGTCCCCAAAAGCAGCGGCCATTTTCGACCTATCGTTTCATCAAGCCTCCCCGTCCGGAGGCGCGTTCACACACAGGACATTCGGTGCGTGCCGGTCATACCAGACGCAGTACCCATGTCGGGCGGTACGGATCCTGAAACACACACAAAATCCTTCGACCGCCGCACAACACGCGTTGAGTCGATATGCACCAAAATCGAAACAAGACCATGTGCCAGATCATCTGGCACGGCTCTGGTATCAGACCACTGCGATCTGGCATGACCGCAATATATCTGAGCCCTGGAAGTGATCTTAATGCCCGTTAAGATCACCGCGAGCAGCCTGTCCCCCAGCGAGTGAATCGCTGTATTAGTGGTAGCAATTTGTGGGGGGAAGCGGCAACGAAACTATGATGTTGACTCGTGCTTTGGCCGCAAAGAATCTCTCGCGCCTGCAGCACTGGCTTAAGAAGCGATCAAAAAAGAAAGGCACCGCAAATCGCGATGCCTTTCGTAAAAAACCCACCAATGGCAGATTTCAGATTTCTTAAGAGTCTGATTCAAAACTTTTCGAGTGAATTCATTGTCTTGCGAGCATCCGCGTGACGCGGCGGATGTGTGCGATTGTGACCCAAGCTGCCGCGCTGGCGATGGATTTTTCCCAATCCTTCGAT
>NZ_JBDOQR010000073.1:0-20076 GCF_039839315.1 Phaeobacter sp. CAU 1743
GCGCAAGGCGGACCCAGACCTCATCTGTCAACACAAACCGCTCTTCGTTCATTCAAACCTCCATTTTGGAAGCTTGAATCAGATTTCAGCCAGCTTGGGAATCCTGAATGTCCACAGACCCTAGGCTTTTCCAAAGGAATTGTTCATGCTGAAGAGGGAAAAGCCGGGGGGTTAAGGGTTTGTTTACCGCGTCATATTCTGTCCATCATTTCGTCCAGTCCACGCAAGATTGAGCCGCATTCCAGCCGCAGGCCTCCAACAGGATGCAGGTGTGGAAAGTGGAGTGGATGACAATGAGACTAAGAGCTGCGATAGCGGCGGTCTGCCTGTCTTTCGGGCTGTCCGGCGGCGCCGAAGCCGATGAGCTTCGTCCAAGCGTCAATTCGATGCCGGGCTGGGAGGCCGTAGGCCGTCTCAATATTGCCGGGCGAAATATGTGCACCGGATCCCTAATTGCGAATAACCTTGTGCTGACGGCGGCCCATTGCCTGTTCGATCCGTCAACAGGGCGCAGGGTAGACCCCAGGACAATCAAGTTTGAAGCTGGCCTGAACGGACAACGGGTGAAGGCGTCGCGAACTGTAACCAAGGCGGTTCTGCATCCGGGTTACCGGACCGGCAACGGCGGCGTGGCGCAGATCGGCAGCGATCTGGCGGTGCTGCGGCTCAATAGCCCGATCAGTGCCCGCGAAATCCGGCCTCTGGACCTGTCGTGGCATGCCGACCGGGGGGATGTGGTCGGGGTTCTGTCCTATTCGCATACCCGGGCGACCAGACCCAATCTTGAGCGTGGATGCCAGGTGCTGGCAAAACAGCACCAGACGTTGGTGATGTCCTGCCGGGTTGATTACGGCGCTTCAGGCTCTCCGGTGTTCGAGGTTACCGCAGGTCACGCGCCACGACTGGTGTCGGTGATTTCATCAAAGGCGGCCATCGGAACCAGGCGAGTGTCCCTCGGGTCGGTTCTGGACGGCACGCTGCGGACATTGATGCAACGGGCCGGTTGATCCGGAATCCGTGCCTGCGCGCGAAAAGAAATTTCGCGTATGCCCGCCTGCAGAATGAGGTCGGGACTTGCGCAGAGGGAAGACCGGCTAGGGCAGGTCACCTATGGGACAGATGGTCCCGAAATATTTGATCCATACAGATATGCGCGGCAAAGGCGCCGCAGTCTTAGGGCTCGCGAAACGCTTCACGTGATTTGTAGAGCGGTTTGAGAAGGTAATTCAGCACCGTCTTGGAGCCGGTCTGAAGTTCTGCCGTTGCGCGCATGCCGGGGCGGATCTCGATGGATTGCTGGCGCTGGGTGAAGCCGGATCTGTCGACCCGTACAGTCACCCGGTAAAACGGTTCTGCCCGCGGGTTGCGATCATCCTCGAAGGTATCCGCCGAAACAAAATCCACTTTCCCCTTCAGCGCGCCATAGATCGTATAGTCATAGGCCGACAGTTTGATCGTGGCGTCCTGGCCGGGTTGCACGCTGGCGATGTCTTTGGGATTCACACGGGCTTCGACGAACAGCTCTTCACCCAGTGGGATGATCTCGAAAATCTCTTCACCGGGGCGCACCACGCCGCCGATGGTGGTCACAGCCAGGCTGTTGACGATGCCCGACATCGGCGCGGTGATAATGGTTCGGTTCAGCTGGTCTTGCGCCAGACGCAGCTCCTGGCGCAGCGAGGCCAGCTTACGCAGGGCTTCGGAGTATTCCTCGGCCAGGTCCAGCTCGTTCTGGGTGCCGATTTCATTGTATTTGGCCGCGGCATCGGTGGCCGATTTCTGCGCCTTGTTGACCTCGGTCAGGGCCACGATGTTGGTCTTGTAGAGACGTTTCAGGTTCTCCAGCTCCTCGTTCAGCTGGGTCATGATGGCATGCGCGCTTTCCCGGCGGCTGTTGAAATCCGTCTGGCGCGCCTTCAGCAGCGCGCGTTCAGAGGCCAGAATTTCAGGAGAGCGCTGGGTCAGATGGGCCGGGACACTGAACTCAAAAGCGCCGCTCATCTCGGCCTCAAGCCGGTATTGCTTGATCTCCAGCGCGTCGATCTGCTCCTGCAGTTCGTCAGCGGCAGCACGGAATTTTGTGTCCTGCAGCTTGCCCAGCACCTGACCGGCCTGCACCACGTCGCCCTGGCGGACGAACAATTCGCCCAGAATGCCGCCTTCGAGGTTCTGTACGATCTGCGCCCGGGACGAGGATACGACCTGGCCTTCACTGCGTACGATTTCATCGACCGAGGCAAAGGCCGCCCAGGTGAGGAAGATCACCAGCGCCGCCCCAACCAGATGAATGATCCGGCTTGAACTGCGCGAGCTTTCCATCAGGTCAAAGTGGCTGGTGGCTGTCATTTCTTATCTCCCGCCGCAAGATGGGCAAGTACCTGATCGCGGGGGCCGTCCACGACCATGCGCCCGGCTTGCAGGATCAGGGTCCGGTTGGTCAGCGACAGGATCGGCATCCGGTGGGTCGCGATGACTGCCGTGCGGCCCTCCAGCCAGCTTTCCAGGCGGCTGACCATGGTGCGCTCCAGCGTCTGGTCCAGCGCCGCCGTCGGTTCATCCAGCAGGACAACCGCAGGGTTTTGCAGCCACAGGCGTGCCCAACCGATGGACTGGCGCTGGCCGATCGACAGACCGCCGCCACCATCGCCGATTTCCAGATCCAGCCCCTTGTGGTGGCTGCGCACAAAGGCGCCGAGTCCGGCGAAATCCAGGGCCTCCATCAGGCGGCTGTCGTCGCGTTCCAGCTGGCCAAGGTTCAGGTTATCGCGCAGGGTGCCCGCCATCAGGCGCACATCCTGGCTGAGATAGCCGATGTTGCGGCGCAGATCGCGCGGGTCGATCTGGCTGATGTCGGTGCCATCGACCATCACGCGGCCTTTTTCAGGTGCGTAAAGACCGGACAGCAGCTTTAGCAGGGTGGATTTGCCGGAGCCGTTTACGCCAAGGATGGCAACTCGCTGGCCGGGCAGGATCGCTACAGCAGGCACGTCCAGCGTTGGGGCGGCATCGGGATCGTAGCGGAATACCACTTCGCGCAGGTCGAACCGGCCCGTGAGGGTATCGCGGCGCAGATAGCTGCGCTGGCTGTCGTTTTCCTGGGGGGCGGTGGCGATAGCCTCCAGCCCTTCGAGGGCGGCCTTGACGTTGCTCCAGCGCGCCAGCGTGCCGGCAAACTGCGTCAGCGGTGCCAGCGTGCGGCTGGTCAGGATGCCGGTGGCGATGATGGTGCCAACGGTGAATTCCCCGGCAAACACCATCAGCGTGCCCAGCACCACGGCGACGATATAGGTGGCCTGTTGCACACCTTGAGACCAGTAGGTGAGGGCGCTGGACAGGCGGCGCTGCTCGGTCGAGGAATGGGAGGACAGCACGTTCAGTTCATCCCAGAGCCGCAGAACCCGGTCCTCGCCGCGCTGGGTTTTCAGAGTGTCGAGTTCGGTCACCACCTCGTGCAGCAGGCGCCCGGCCTTGGCATTGGCGCCTTGGGTCTGACGGGTGAGGGCGATCATGCGTTTCTGCATGAAATAGGCCGGCAGCAGCATCAGCAGCCCGCCCAGCACGATCACCCAGACAATCGGCCCAGCGATCGAGGAAACCAGCAGCAGGAACACCGCGATGAAGGGAATGTCGGCCAGCGTCGAGATGGTCGAGGAGGTGAAGAATTCACGGACCGAGCCGAAATCGCGCATCGCGGCAAACAGGCCTGACGGCGGCAGGGGCTTCTTGTCCGAGCGCATGCCGATGATCCGGCGCATCAGACTGTGCTGCACCGAGAGTTCGATCTGGCGGCCTGCGGTATCCGTCAGCCGAGCACGGGCCACTTTCAGAAGCGCCTCCAGCATGATGGCCAGAAAGGCGCCGATGGCGAGAACCGACAGCGTTGCATGGGATTGGTGCGGCACGACGCGGTCATAGACCTGCAGCGAAAACAACGCGACCGAGACGGCAAGCACGTTGGCCACCAGCGAGCCAAGCATGATTTCGCCCACCTGGCGGCGATATTTGGGGAATTCGCCCCAGAACCAATGGCTGTTTTCCAGCTGCGGGGTATGGCGTGCGGCCATTTGCGACACGGAGGCACGGGCAGTCAGAACCTGGCCCGTGAAATATGGGCTGAAGTCGCCAAGAGGCACTTCGGTGCGATTGTCGGGGCAGCTGGTGTCATAGATGGTCAGAAACTGACCGGTCTGCTCCAGGACCAAAACGCATTGCCCGCCTTGCATCATCGCCAGAGCGGGCCAGAGGCCGGGGGTGATTTTCTTCGTCTTTTGCAGCCGGGCCTTGAGCCCTGCAGAGCCGAGCGCCTTGGCGAGAACATTGGGCGAGGTATCGCCCTTGCCGTCGCGCCAGAGGAAGCTGGCAATATCGCTGGTCTGAGTTTCGGCGCCTTTGAGGGCGGCAAGCGTGGAAATCAGCTCGGCCCGGTGCCGGATCCGCTCATCAGCACCGGCGGCCGGTGCTTTGGTTGCCTGTTCGGCGGCACCATCGGCATTTTCCGGGGCGATCTCCGGCTGTAGCGACGCATCTTCAGCAGTCTCGCCCAACGGCGCGGGGTCAGGGGCGCCGGTTGCGGCGATCTGCATGTCTTCGGGGTGCAGCGGCAGCGGGTCGGCTGCCGGTTCCAGCGCAGGGCTGACAGTCATTGGCTCCGGCGCAGAGGCGGTGAAGGGGGGAGGGGACAGAGACGCAGACAGCTCCGGAACAGGGGAGATCGGCACCGGCTGTGCCGCAGGCTCTGCGTTCGCGACCTTCTTGGGTCTTCTGAATTTTCCGGGGAACCTGATCATATTTTAGTCCCATCTGCCAACAGACCCATATCCCGCGACAGTTCCAACTGGATCAGGATGACTTCGTATTTGGCTTCGATATGTGCCTGTTCGCGGCGTATCAGCTCTTCGTAGATGGAGACGACCTCCATCACCGGGCGCTGACCGGCTTCGTATTGAGATTTGAACAGCTTATAGGTTTCGCGGCTGGCACGGGCGAGGGCAGCGGTTTCGCTTTCTTGCCGGATATATGAGGCAAGACGCTGCATCTGCCGGGAATAGGTGCGGCGGGCGTCTTCCTGGGCCTCGCCAATGGTGCGGCGGGCGGCTTCCTTGCTGGCTTCGAGCGCCTTAAGTGCGGCAGGCGTGCCAAGGCCAAGAGGTGTCGCCAGATCAAGGGTCAGACCGGCGCCGGACCCATCGGTGGTGGCGTTCCCGGCAGCAGCGATCTGCGGCAACAGGCCCGCGCGGCCAGCCTTGGCCTCGGCAATCGCGCGATCGGCTTCGGCTTGGGCTTTCAGCACGTCCAGAAAGGCGGTCTGTTGCGGCGGGGTGCCAAGATCCATACGGGCAGGCTTTTCCGGGAACCTTTGACCGGTCATGGCCTGAAGCTCGGCCCGCGCGGTGGCGGCGGCGTCCTGCGCGGTGGCCCGCGCCGTGCGCAGCCCGCTGATCTTGCTGTCCACCACGTTGAGATCGGACTGATCGTTCAGCCCGCCATCGACACGGCCTTTCACGATGCGGCGGAACTCGCTCATCTGGCGGATGGCGCGGTCCAGATAAGCGGCCTTTTCGTCGCCGCGCAGACCTGCAGAGTATAGACCAACTGCAGTCTGGACCCGCGTGTTGATGTCGATTGACAGATTGACGGCCGCGACCTCGACGTCGGCGGCGGCAAAGGCGCGTTCTGCCTTGCGGCGGCCATTGTCGAATAGGATCTGTTCGATCAGGATCCCGGCCACCAGATCACCAAGGTCCGTCAGGCTGACAGAGGGACCGATGGTGGGCAGCCAGTTCTTGGATTTTGCCTCGGCGCGCAGTTTGGCGCTGATCAACTCGGCTTCGGAGGCGCGGGAGGACGCTTCGATCGCCGCATCCCCAACCCGGCGATAGACGCTGTTGGGTTCCAGCAGTGACTTGCGCTGCATCAGGGCCGAAATCACCTCGGAGCTGTTCTCGCCCTCGGTCTGCGCAAAATTGCTGGAGGTTCCGGCAACGGCATCGTCTCCGCCGCCCAGCAGGAACGGCGATTGCTCTGCGCAGGCCGAAAGGCTGCACAACAGCGCAATCACTCCAGCGGATCGTCCCAAGTGCATCCTGCCCTTTGCCCTTCTTCTGCGTCGCCGGTTTTCGGCTTGTCGTTGGTTCCGGCGGCAGGGAAAACCCGTCGCCGGAACATGTCGTCAGATGAGAACGTTGACGTCCTGGTCCACCAGCAGTTTGGTGCCATCGTCACCGACGGTGTAGACGTTGTAGATCTGTCCATCGACGGCCTCGACGCCTGCGGCCGATGCATTGGCAACGGTCAGCGTGTCATCCGCCCCGCCATGCACGGTCAGAGTGTCGGAATTGCCCGACAGCGCCTTGATGTCGGCCTCGGTCAGGCTGAGCGAGACGTCGGAAGCATAGTCGAGGTTCAGAGCATCGATATTGAACTGCGGTAGCCCCGCATGATCCAGCGCGCCGCTGTTGGTCGCATTGTCCTCCAGAACGACCAGCGTGCTGGACGCGTTCTGAGCGCTATCTTCGCTAGTAATCACCAGATGGGTGCCGTCCGACACTGGGGTCGAGAAGGTGAACTCGGTTCCGAACACCGGGTCCTGATCGACGCTTGCGGTCGGGGCTGTGACCGAACCATCGCTATTAAGGGCATTCACCGTGTAGCTGTCGGTTGCGCCTTCGGTACTGATCCGGCGCACATCGCTGCTGGAGAAGGTCACGGCATCCACATCCGGCGTAGTGTAGCTGGTGTCGACCGTGAAGCTTTCGGTCAGGGACTGGACGTTTCCGGCCCCATCCGTCGCGGTGATCGTTGCGGTTGCGGTATAGTCGCCCTCGGGCAGGTCTGCAGCGGCAATATCGGCGCTCCAGTTGCCGGTAGCATCCACCGTCGCCGCATGGGTGACGCCAGCGATCGTGACTTGAACGGTGGATCCCTGTTCCACGGTGCCTTGCAGAGTGACGCTCGCCGCGCGTTCGGCGAGGTTGATGATATCGTCGGCGGTCTGGTCCGGGGCAACCGTCAAGGGGTCGACCAGCGTGTCCAGCGCCACTGTATCCGTTGCGCTGGCGGTATTTCCGGCGCTGTCGACAATGGAGGCAGTGATCGGCAGTTCTGCGTTGCCCTGTGGAATCTGACCCGCCAGGAAAGTGGTGCTCCAGTTACCGTTCACATCCGCAACAACCTGGTTGCTGGCGGTGCCAAGCCCGACGGTAACCAGCAGGCCAGGGGTGGCGGTGCCGCTGATCTCGATACCGTCCGCACGCTCGGTGGCGTTGATGATATCGTCAAGCTCCACAGGATCTGGCGACAGGGTGACCGTACCGGCGACCGTATCCACCCGCAGGACTGAAGACGCCGATGCTGTGTTTCCGGCTGCATCTGTGGCTGCTACGGTCACGGCACTGTCGTATTCGCCGGGGGCGATGGCGCCCGCCTCAAAGGTTGCGCTCCAGTTTCCGGAGGCATCTACCACCGCGGCGCGGGTAATACCGGCAAGGGTGACGGAGACCTCGGAGCCGGGTTCCGCGACACCGGTCAGGGTGACACCGGCTTCGGCCTCGGTGGCGTTAACGATATTGTCACCGCCTGCCTGTCCCGGATCGATTGTCACTGCGGTTTCGGTATCGATGCGCAGGGTGCCGGTGGCGCTGGCCGTATTACCGTAAATATCTGTTGCAGTAGCGGAAATCGGGGCATCATATTCGCCGCCTGCGATTTCGGAGGGGGCATAATCCACGCTCCATTGGCCATCGGCATCGGCAACGACGGTTTTGGTCTGCCCCTGGAAGGTCACTGCGACCGAGGCCCCGGCTTCGGCGGAGCCGGAGAGGGTCACGCCGTCAGCGATTTCCTCGGCGTTGAGGATGCCGTCGCTTTTTGCACGGGCGGTGTTCAGGGTGACACTGGTTTCGGTGTCGATATGCAGGGTGCTGCTAGCGGAGGCGGTATTGCCCGCGGCATCTGTGGCAACAGCTGTCACCGGGGCGTCATATTCACCGCCAGTGATCTCGGACGCGGCGAAATCTGCGCTCCAAGCGCCGGTGCCATCTGCAGTCACCGTGCGGGTCGCGCCTTGGAAGGTCACTGCAACCGAGGCGCCTGCCTCGGCGGTGCCGGTCAGGGTGACACCGGCTGCTGCTTCGGGTGCGTTGATGACGTCATCACCACCGACCTGATTTGAATCGATGGTCACAGAGGTGGCGGTGTCAACGCGCAGACTGCCGGTTGTCGTGGCGCTGTTTCCAGCTGTATCTGTCGCCGTCACGGAAATCGCAGCGTCGTATTCACCGGTCGACAGCTCATTGCCCGCGAAATCCGCCTGCCAGTTGCCGTTTGCATCAGCAGTAACCGTGCGGGTCACGCCTTCCAGCGTTACTTCGATAGTGGCGTCGGCATCGGCAGTACCTGTGAGGGCAAAGCCATTGGCGACTTCTGCCGCGCTCAGCATGTTGTCGCCGGTTTGCTGTGCATCTAGCGTGGCGGAGATTTCTGTATCGACGCCGATGGTTTCGGTAACCGTCGAGACGTTGCCCGTGGTGTCCGTTGCAACGGCCGAGACGGTAGCATCATAGGTGCCGGTTCCGATCTCTGCGGTGGAGAAAGCCGATGACCAGCTGCCGTCAGCACCGGCAGTGACTGTGTGGCTGATACCTTCGAAGGTAACAACAACGGTGGCCCCCGGATCGGCCATGCCGGTCAGAGTTACGCCTGCGGCTTGTTCGGCGGCGTTGATGGTGTGATCATCGCCCACCTGAGTGTTGATCGTGACGCGGTTTTCCGTATCGATATGCACCGTGTGGGTTTCGGTGGCGCTGTTGCCTGCGGCATCACTCGATGTCACCGAGATGGTGCTGTCATAGATGCCGTCAGCGATTTGCCCAGACCCGTATTGTACCGACCAGGTGCCGTTATTCGAAACCGTTGTGGTCCGCGTAACGCCCTGGAACTCAACCGAAATCGAGGCGCCAGCCTCTCCCGTTCCAGTTAGGCGCACGCCGTCGGAGGCTTCGATAAAGTTGATGTTGTCGTCGCCTTCGACGGTGTCGATGCCGATGGGCGGCGCAATGGTGTCGACCACCAGCACATCGTGATAAGTATTGCGGTTGCCGAACTCATCTGTGGTTCGGATCCGCACGGCGGTCTCGTATTCGCCAGTGGGAATATCGGCAGGATCAAAGGTGACAGACCAGGTGCCGTCTTCGTTGACCGTGGTGCGCTGGGTGACGTTGTTGATCCGCACGTTCAGACGGGCGCCGGGCTCGCCGTTGCCGGTGATGACCGGGCCATCGGCTTGCTCGATCGCATTGACGATATCACCGGTGGACTGGGTGCCGCTAGTGACCTCGGCCTCGGGCGGGGTGGTGTCGATGATCACCGTCGGCCCGTCTAGGTTGAAATCATTCCCGTCCGGGTCGGTGACTTCGACCGTAGTGTCATAGTTGCCATCCGGCGGCAGATCGGTGACGGCGATGGTCGCCGTCCAGGTGCCGTCATCGCGGATGGTCACTGTTTCCGTATGATCGCCGATCAGCACCCGCACCTCAGAGCCTGGGGTGCCTGTGCCGGTGATGACGACCGGATCGTTGGTCGAGCCTGCGATGGGGTAGACCGCATCAGGATCGTCCACGGTGGGCACGCGGCCCCGGCCCGGCGGAGTGGTTCCGGTTTCGCTGTCGTCGGTGACCAGCACGGCGGTGCCGACGACCCCGGCCGCAGCAACCCCGGCGGCGCCGAAACCGCCCAGCAGCGGCGCTGCCAGCGGGGCGATCACCGGTTCGATGCGGTCGACATCCAGGAACACCAGCTCGTCATAGGCGCTCCATTTCCCGGAGAGGTCCAGTGTTTCGTAGCTGGCAAACAGCATGCCATCGGCCTTGTCCTCCAGCACAACCTCGATGAACTGGCCATCGGCGCTGAGGAACAGGTTCTTGCCACCGGTCGCGCCGTAACTGAAGAAGTTGTCCAGCACGAGGGTCTGGCCATCGGCCAGCACGATATGCAGATCGGCGCCATGCCGTGCGTAACTTTCGACCGCGGATCGGCCAAGGTTCAGGGAAATGTCTTTTGTTTGAGAAACGTTCAGGTGGGCCGGCGTACCTTCAGCAAACACACCCTGTACGGTCGTTCCCGTCATATCGCGGGAAATATATCCAACACTACTCATTTTTTTGCTCGCTTATAGACCGGATAACGCCGCCAAAACGGGTCACCTGGTTCATTGCCTGTATCGTCTTGCCCAACGGCCGTCTTTGCGGCCTTATTGTGGGCATAATGCGTCAATTTTGGGTCTTATGTCTACATTTTAAGTAACATGAAACTCTTTCAGGCTGTGGGAATAGTGGCTTTGCCGCCGCATTTGGCTCAATTCTATTAAACTTTGTAGCGTTTTTGCGCCAGTTCTTACCAAATGGTTAACGGCTTTGTGAGGCGTTTGCAGGATGTTGGCAGTCCCAAGGCGGTCTCATGTCTCTGGGCGCGAGGATGCAGGGGCGGGGACGGGGGCGCAGTTTGATACCGAAAACGGGTGAGCGGGGAACGCCTTGTTTCCAATGTTAAATTTTCGATGTTATCACGGAGGCATTGCTGCAACGATCAGACCCCACTGGTCTGACATCATCAACGCGCGAGGTCCGAAATCGATGACGCAACTCTTGGCTGACTACCGTCAACTTGCCGCTGCCCTAAAGGTGGAGGCCATCGCACTGGTGCCCGGGCCGAATTTCACGCGGGCCCTCGGTCACAGTTTCATGAGCCATGAACGACCTTTCGTTCTGGTGATACCCGCCGAAGGCAAACCGGCCGCGATCGTTCCGAACCTTGAACTTGGCTCCTGGGAGCAGGTCGGCTTTGATGGGGCGGTTTTTGATTGGCGCGATCAGGATGGCTATGCCGGTGCCTTTGCGGCGCTGGCGGCGCATCTGCCGATGACCCGGCTGGCCGTCGAAGGACAGGTGATGCGGGTCTTTGTGCATCACGCGCTGAAACAGGCGATGCCCGATGTCGAAATCATCGATGCCGAACATCAGATCTCGGGACTACGGATGATCAAGACGGCGGCTGATATCGCTGCGCTTGAGGCGGCTATCAGCCTGTCAGAGCGTGCGCTGCATCGAGTTCTCGAAGGCGTGCGTGTCGGCCAGACCGAGAAAGAGATCGAAAGTGCGCTGATTCAGGCTCTGTTTGCCGAAGGCGCCGACGACCTGGCCTTTACTCCTATCGTTGCGGCCGGGGACAATTCCGCGCGCCCCCACGCGCACGCGCGCGCCGATTACAAGGTACAGTCCGGTGATGCACTGCTGTTCGATTTCGGCGGCCGCAAGGACGGCTTCTGCGCCGATATTACCCGCACCGTTTTTGTTGGCGAGGTCAGTGAAGAAGGTCGCGCGGTGTATGACACGGTGCTGCGCGCCAATCTGGCTGGGCTGGAGGTGACGCGGGCCGGGGTCACGGCGCATGAAATTGATGATGTGGTGACCGGCGTTCTGGAAGCCTCGCCCTATGCCGACCGGATCCGCACCAAGACCGGGCATGGGCTTGGCCGTGATGTGCACGAGGCGCCCTATATCATGCGAGGCAATCATCAGGAGCTGCCCGCCGGCACGGTCTACACCAATGAGCCGGGTCTTTACGGGCCGGGCCTGTTTGGCGTGCGGATCGAGGATGACGTGCTGATAACCGAGGACGGCTGCCGCACGCTGACCACGTTCCCCAAGGAGCTGATGATCGTCGGCTGATCTGGCGCCACGCGGAAATGGGGGGCGAACCCGTGCTTCAGGTGGCGG
The DNA here is from genome assembly GCF_039839315.1 of Phaeobacter sp. CAU 1743. Lineage (NCBI taxonomy): Bacteria > Pseudomonadati > Pseudomonadota > Alphaproteobacteria > Rhodobacterales > Roseobacteraceae > Phaeobacter > Phaeobacter sp. CAU 1743. The sequence continues at coordinate 11,772 of NZ_JBDOQR010000073.1, forward strand.
ATTGCAACTGGGCCTGAAGCGAGGCCTTGGCATCCTGAATATGAGCAAAGGTTAGCCGCGCGGCGGTCTCCGCCTCTCCTGTCGCGCAGGCCTGCAGGATGGCCCGGTGTTCTTCGGTACTGCGGTCGACGCCGCCGCTCATCACCAGTTGCGCGCGCAGGTAGCGGTCCACCCGGTCCATGGCGTTTTCGATGACCTGAATGTGGTAGGGCATGCCGCTGACGCTATAAAGCGCGCCGTGGAATTTGCGGTTCAGTTGCCCCCAAATCATAGGATCGTCCGAGGCGGCAAATTTCTCCAGACAGGCCTCGGCGCTTTGCAGGGTGTCCGGTGTCATATTCGGAACCGCTTGGCGGATCACATCGGCTTCCAACTTGGCCCGCAGATCGAAAACCTCGCCCGCCTCCTGCATCGACAAGGTGGCGACCGCCGCGCCCTTGTAGCGCTGGGATTTGACCAGCCCTTGCTGTTCCAGCCGGGTCAGGGCCTCGCGCACCGGAAAGCGGGAGGTGTGAAACGCCTTGGCGATCTCTTCCTGGCGCAGCGGGTCGCCATCGGCAAGATCGCCCTGGATGATGGCCTTGCGCAGCGCGTCAAAGATGACCGTCGCGGCGCTGGCTGTCTGTGAAATATCCGTGGCCTGAAACTTCACGCCTCTGCCTCATCTGTCTTGCGGTGAACCGGCCCCTCTATACAGGGCTTCTGCTCAGCTGTGAAAGCGGCAAAGCAAACGCCGCGAGCCCAAGGGACCCGCGGCGCTGATTGGTAACCGGGCTGGCCTGTCTCAGAATTCCACGACGGCGCGGATGGATTTGCCTTCGTGCATCAGGTCGAAGCCGTGGTTGATTTCGTCCAGCGACAGCTTGTGGGTGATCATCGGGTCGATCTCGATCTTGCCGTCCATGTACCAGTCGACGATTTTCGGCACATCGGTACGGCCCGAGGCGCCACCGAATGCGGTGCCGCGCCAGCTGCGGCCGGTGACCAGCTGGAAGGGGCGGGTGGAAATCTCGGCACCGGCAGGTGCCACGCCGATGATGATGCTTTCGCCCCAGCCCTTGTGCGCGGCTTCCAGCGCGGTACGCATGACCTGCACGTTCCCGGTGGCGTCAAAGGTGTAATCGGCGCCGCCGCCGGTCAGTTCGACCAGATGCGCCACCAGATCGCCCTCAACTTCGGCGGGGTTGACGAAATCGGTCATGCCAAAATGCGTCGCCATCTCCACCTTGCCGGGGTTCAGGTCCACGCCCACGATCTGGTCGGCGCCCGCGAGCCGCAGGCCCTGGATCACGTTGAGGCCGATGCCGCCCAGACCGAAGACGATGGCGGTGGAGCCGATTTCGACCTTGGCGGTGTTGATCACCGCGCCGATGCCGGTAGTGACGCCGCAGCCGATGTAGCAAATCTTGTCAAAGGGTGCGTCCTTGCGCACCTTGGCCAGCGCGATTTCCGGCACAACCGTGTGGTTGGCGAAGGTCGAGCAGCCCATGTAGTGATGGATCGGGGTGCCATCCAGCATCGAGAAGCGGGTGGTGCCATCGGGCAGCAGGCCGGCGCCCTGGGTCGTGCGGATCGACTGGCAGAGGTTGGTTTTCGGGTTGAGGCAGTATTCGCATTCGCGGCACTCAGGTGTGTAAAGCGGGATCACGTGATCGCCCACTTCCAGGCTGGTGACGCCTTCGCCGACTTCGATCACCACGCCTGCGCCTTCGTGGCCCAGGATGGCGGGGAAGATGCCTTCGGGGTCATCGCCCGAGCGGGTGAATTCGTCGGTGTGGCACAGACCGGTGGCCTTGATCTCTACCAGAACCTCACCCGCCTTGGGGCCTTCGAGGTTCACGTCCATGATTTCAAGCGGTTTGCCGGGAGCAACGGCAACGGCGGCACGGGTGCGGATCATGTTTGGGTTCCTTCGCTTCTGTCTGGCGGCCGACGGGCCGGGTGTTCTGTGGCATGAGGCATCATGCGCTGGCGGACCTTTTGGCCCTGCTTTCGCCAGCGTTACATTCGCCACCCTATGGGCGCAAGCACCCCTGTTGCACGGATTTTCACCAGCAAGAGGGCGTATTGTAGAAAACCGGCGCTTGCGTGCAGCTCTGCGTCATCCGGGCTTGTGTGGCCGTTTCGGAGGGGAAGATCTGCAATGCCTTTTACGCCTGCCTGTCTGGTGGTGCTTGTACGGGCGATGACCGACTATAGATGAAAGGGATGACTGCGATAGCGCCCTATGCGACACCGGGATGAAGGAGGCACCAGCATGAATATCGGAGATGTTGCAGCCCGCTCAGGGCTGCCTGCCAAAACCATTCGGTATTACGAGGACATTGGCCTCATCAAACCCATGCGCAGCGCCAACGGCTATCGCAGTTTTGCCGAAACCGACCTGCATAAGCTGGCCTTTCTGGGGCGGGCGCGGGCTCTGGGCTTTACCATCGAAGACTGCCGTATGCTGATGGCGCTCTATGAGGATGAAAGCCGCGCCAGCGCCGATGTGAAGCAACTGGCGCAGGAGCATCTCGGCAAGATCGAAGCCAAGATCGCCGATTTGCAGGCGATGCGCGATACACTGACTGAACTGGTGCATTGCTGCGCCGGGGACAACCGGCCAGATTGTCCAATTCTGAAAGATCTGTCCGGCGAATTCTGTGCAAAGGAAACCGGCGCGGAGTAGCCCCGGTTCCTGCGGGTTGTCGGTGCGATCCGCGTCAGCGCCAGATCGGATTGGACCAGGCCCGCTTGCCAGACCGGTCAATCACGGTAACCCGCAGCCATGGGCTGTCTTTCAGACGGTCGAGCGGAATACGCGCCTGTGTCAGCGCGGTGCCATGCTGCAGAGTTGCGGCAGAGCCATGTCCCTGCACGATGACCGAGGACACCGGGCTGCAGGCCACGTCGATATGCCCATCGTTCAGTGCTACGGCCTTCAGCTCGGGGCCTTGTGAGGAATAGAAATTTCCGTCCTTCAGGGCCTCCAGCAGCAAATCGGGTTCGTTGGCTTCTGCCTTGACCATGACCCAGCCGCCGAAATGGTCGGGGCCTGCGAAATGGGCATCATCGGTGGCGATAAGGTTCAGGTCGCGCCCGTTAGAGAGCAGGAGATCGGCCACATGGCCGCCTTCGCCGCGATCGGTGCCGACGGCGCAGGTGTGGTTGTAGATCTCCACCGCGTGGGCCGCTTCTATGCTGCGCGCATCCGACAGTGTCATGCCCGACCAGTGCGGATGGGCGATGGTCACGAAGGCCCCGGCCTCACGCGCACGCCGGGCGATCTGCGGCCCGGTTTCCTGGCCTTCGACGGGGTGAAAGTCAGGCGAGTGGGACGGCAAAAAATCCGCAGGCAGGCCGACGGCAAGGATGTGCCACAGCTCACCGTTTTCCATGGCGCCGGAATGCAGTTCGGCGCCGGGCAGGGTGGTGAAGACCTCGTCCCTGAAGTCGCGCGTGTCGGTGATGGGATAGTCAAACCGCCCGACGAAATGATCGGTCAGCGCAATGAAATCATAGCCTTCCGCCTTGTAGCGGCGGCAGACCTCTGCTGGGTCAAGAACCCCGTCCGACCTGTTGGAATGGCAATGCAGGTTGCCGCGGAAAAACTCTCCGGGGGCGGCAAAAGCGGGGTGCAGCATGGGGTGTCTCCTGTCCGTGTTCCCCGGCTGGTAGCGGCCTTTGGCAATGGTTTTGTGACACGAGAAGGAGAAGGAACGCGCGCGGCAACCCCCTGCCTAAGAAAAGGCAGCGCCGAGGGAGGAGCGGCTCGAGAGAAACGGGGTGCCGCGCGCAGGGGGGATGTAGGCCGAGGACGCCGGGCCCGCAAGGGGGGCGGCAGAGGTGACGCAACGGTCCGGCCTGATCAGATCGGACCGTTGCGTATTGTATAGGCGGTTTGAAGCGGGCCTGCGAGAAACAGACCCCAAGAACAATTCCGCGTGAACAGGCTGCGCCCGGCTCAGGCCGGGCGCAGTTCCAGAATTTCCCGCGCCTGCTGCCAGGTGGCAACGGGGCGTTCGTACTTCTCACACAGGTCAGCCGCGCGTTTGACCAGGGCCGCGTTCGACGGCGCCATGGTGTTGCGATCAATGCGGAGGTTGTCTTCGAGACCCGTGCGGGTGTGACCGCCTGCGGCAATCGCCCATTCGTTCAGCATGATCTGACCCGGACCAATGCCCGCGCCGCACCATTCGGCATCGGGGGCAAGACGTTTGACCGTCTGGACGTAGAAATCAAAGGTTTCCTTGTCCACCGGCATCGCGTTCTTCACGCCCATGACGAATTGCACATAGAGCTTGCCGGGAATCGCGCCTTCACGGCTCATCTTCACCGCCTGATGGATATGGCTGAGGTCGAAGGCTTCGATCTCGGGCTTTACCTCATAGGTGCGCATTTCCGAGGCGAGCCAGTCGACCAGCTCCGGCGGGTTCTCGTAGACGCGGGTGGGGAAGTTGTTGGACCCCACTGACAGCGACGCCATGTCGGGGCGCAGCGACAGCATGCCGCCGCGTTCCTTGCCTGCGCCGGAGCGGCCACCAGTGGACAGCTGCACGATCATGCCGGGGCAGTGTTTGTTCAGCCCTTCCAGCAGACGGCCGAATTTTTCCGGGTCCGAGGTCGGCGTCTGATCGTTGTTGCGCACGTGGCAATGGGCGATCGAGGCGCCTGCCTCAAAAGCTTCCTGAGTGCTTTCGATCTGCTCGGCGATGGTAATCGGCACCGCCGGGTTATGTTCTTTGCGCGGCACTGAGCCGGTGATGGCCACGCAGATAATGCAGGGTTTGCTCAACTCTGTCCCTCCTCAGATGTCGAAGAATACGGTTTCATCGTCACCTTGCAGGCAAATGTCAAAACGATAAACCGTTTGCCCATCACGTTCGCTGCGCTTGGCGATCAAGGTTTCGCGACGTTTCTCCCACTCGATCAGGTTGATCACCGGGTCCGTCGCGTTGGCTGCGGCCTCGTCGTCAAAGTAAAGGCGAGTGTTGAGGCCGATATTGATGCCGCGCGCCACGATCCAGAGGTTGATATGCGGCGCCATCATCTGACCGTTGCGGCCCATAACCGGGCCGGGCTTGACGGTCTCAAACGCCCATTCACCGGTTTCGAAGTTGGTGATCACGCGGCCCCAGCCGCGAAAACCCTCTTCGACCTCGCCGGGATGTTCGGGATGGGCATAGACACCGGCGGCATTGGCCTGCCAAGCCTCCAGCAGCACGTCCTTCACCGGCGATCCGATGCCGTCGATGACAAGACCTTCGATCCGGATCCGCTCGCCTGCGGCATTGGGGCCTGCGATGTCCTGACCCAGTTCCTGTTCGTAGATCTGGAAACCGGCAGCGCCCGGCGCAAGGCCGATATGGACGTAGGGGCCTGCGGTTTGCGACGGGGTTTCTTTCAGATAATCAAGCTTCTGTTGCATCAGTTCCCCTCCAGACGGTTTTCGAACAGGGTCGAACGACGACCGCGCAGCACGATGTCGAATTTGTATGCGATGGTGTCGAGCGGAATGGTCCCGTTGCGGTCCAGTCGCGCGATCAGCTGGTCGATGGCGTCCGGATCCGGGATCGTCGCCACGATGGGACAGGTTTTGATCAGCGGATCACCCTCGAAATAGAGCTGGGTGATCAGGCGCTGGGCAAAACCGCTGCCAAAGACCGAAACGTGAATATGCGCCGGGCGCCAGTCGTTGACCCAGTTGCGCCACGGGTAGGCACCGGGCTTCACGGTGCGGAAATAGTAATAGCCATCCTCATCCGTCATGGTGCGCCCGCACCCGCCAAAGTTCGGGTCGATCGGGGCCAGATAGGTGTCTTTCTTGTGGCGGTAGCGTCCACCGGCATTGGCCTGCCAGATTTCCACCAGAGTATTCGGAACCGGTCGGGCGTTTTCATCCAGCACCCGGCCATGCACGATGATCCGTTCGCCAATGGGGCTTTCGCCGGGCTTGGCGTAGTTCGAGATCAGATCATTGTCGGTGGGGGCCAGATCGCCGTGGCCAAAGCGCGGCCCGGTGATTTCGCTCGGCGTGTTTTCGAGGCTGATCAGCGAAAACTTGGGCGAGCGCGCCACCGAGGTTTTGTAGTCCTTGTCATAGGCTGGCGGGTGCCAGCGGCGGTCGCGCTGGTAGAATTCAGCCATGTTCTGTGTCGGTTTCGTCATTGTCCTATCCTCCTCAGGTCTTGGATGCCGGGGACGCGGCGGCTTCGGCATCCATTTCCGCATAGGTTTGTTTGGCCAGTTTCAGCGCATGGTTGGCGCGCGGCACCCCGGCGTAGATCGCCACGTGCTGAAACGTTTCGATCACATCGGTGCGGCTGGCGCCCGTGCGCGCGGTGGCGCGGATATGCATCGGGATTTCCTCGAAATTTCCCATCGCCGCCAGCAGGGCGAGCGTCAGCATCGACCGTTCGCGCTGGCCGATCCCGTCCGAGGCCCAGACGGTGCCCCAGGCGCCTTCGGTGATCAGCGTCTGAAAGGCCACGTCCATATCGGTCTTGGCAGCTTCGGCGCGATCCACATGCGCATCTCCCAGCACGCTGCGGCGCACGGTCATGCCCTGATCGTAACGGCTGTCGGTCATCCGGTCCTCCCTCTTTCATATGGTGTGTACTATCGCATATCTAAATTGGACTGTATAATGCTGTGAATTGCATGATTTCATATTGGAAATGGTATGCGTCTGTCTGCACAGCTGAAGTTGCGCCATCTTGAGGTCTTCGTCGAGGTCGCCCGGCAGGACAGCGTCACCCAGGCGGCCGAGGCATTGGGCATGACCCAACCTGCGGTGACCCGCACCCTGCGGGAACTGGAGGCCGTGGTCGGCAAGCCCTTGGTCGAGCGGCACGGGCGCGGTATCCGCCTGTCCGCCTATGGCGAGATGTTTCGCGACCACGCCGGGCGCAGTCTGGCGCTGGCACGGGACGGGGTAGCAATGCTGCAGGGGCTGGACGAGGCAGAAGGGCCACGGGTGGCTATTGGCGCTTTGCCGACAGTGTCAGCAACAGTGGTGCCGGATGCCCTAGCGGCGCTGCGCACCGAGGGTAGCCACAGTCGGTTTTCCGTGCGCACCGGCGACAATCAATACCTGCTGGACCAGCTGCGGCGGGGTAATCTGGACGTGGTGGTGGGACGTCTGCCCGCGCCCGATCACATGGTGGGCCTGGATTTCGACCCGCTGTTCCGCGAACGGGTGGTCGCTGTGGTCGCCCATGACCATCCGCTGGCGGCGCTGCCGCATGTGCCGAGTGAGGCGTTCGAAGACTACCCGGTGCTGATGCCCTCGGAAGGGTCAATCATCCGGCCGCTGGTGGACCGCATGTTTTTGGAGCAGGGGGTGACGGTACCAAGGTTCCCGATCGAAACCGTCTCTGCCACGTTTGGGCGCCGGTTCACGCTGAAGCATCGGGCGATCTGGATCATCAGCCATGGTGTGGTGCGTGCCGATCTGGAGGAGGGCGTGCTGGCATTACTACCGCTGAACACGGACAGCACGCTGGGTCCGGTGGGGCTGTGTATCCGCAGTGAACACCAGCTCTCTGCCGCCGCCGCGCGGTTCTGTGCAGCCCTGCGGGAGATTTGCGAGGCTTAGGCGCGCAGGCTGGCCAGCGCCATTTCTGCCAGATCGTCTGCGATGGTGTTGCGGAACTCCTGCCCGGCGCCGCGATCCGGCTGATACCAGAAGACCGGGGAATTGAGCATCAGCATCAGCCCGGCAACCGTGACCGTCAGGTTGCGCTCGGGGAATATATCTGCCTCGATACCCCGGGCGATCTGGTCGCGGAAGAGTTCGGCATACTGCCGGTGCTCTGCTCGCACCTGCGCCTGCATGCCCAGCTCAAACGCGTTGGAGGTTTTGGCGCGCGCGCCGGTATAGGTTTGGAGAATCACCTTGTGGTAGGGCAGGGAGCGCAGCACCTCCATCACATGGGCGCGGGCCATCCGTTCCAGACAAAGCTGCGGAGGCAGGGCATCATCGGCCACTGCGCTGACCGCCTGATAGGTGAACCGTGCGGCGCGCAGTTGTACCGCAGCCAAAAGCGCACCTTTGGAGGGAAAGTGATGATAAATCCGTCCCTTGGTCGATCCAAGGCTGGCCGCGATGTCGTCGATGGATGCGGAATCGGCGCCCATCGTCATGAAACAATGGGCCGCTGCATCAAGAATTTCGCTTTTGGATGCGCTGATCTGTTCTAGGGTCTGTGGACATTCAGGATTCCCAAGCTGGCTGAAATCTGATTCAAGCTTCCAAAATGGAGGTTTGAATGAACGAAGAGCGGTTTGTGTTGACAGATGAGGTCTGGGTCCGCCTTGCGCC
>NZ_JBDOQR010000074.1:0-19666 GCF_039839315.1 Phaeobacter sp. CAU 1743
GAGAGCATGATAACCATCGGTTCGGCCTACCGTCTCCAGCGCCTGTACAGGCTACATCTTTGACCATCCCGTGTCAGCGGGGTAGTCTCATAGTGTCAGGAAACATGAAAACGCTCATGAGAACGTAGGATTTAGCACTGAGCCGGAGCAGACCCCTGCCTTGGCGTCCAGATATGCCTGCCTTGTCCTGTCGAGCTTCGACCTTGCATGGGTCATGATGACATCACGCTGTCGTTCAGGCAGCGCAAATCCGGTGCAACGCACGATATGAGCAAGAAGCTCTTCAACCTCGGCGTCTACATCAAAGCTCTCGAACCACGGAGCTTTTCCCAGTCTCGCCACCATGTGCCTACCCTCGTCCTCTCAATAATATATTATCGTATATCATATTCAGCAGATCGCAAGCAGATGTGTGCGTCGTACCGCCAGACATGGAAAAAGGGGAACCGTGGTCCCACGGCTCCCCTTTCGGTTCGTATCGTTTTATCTCGCGCGCCGATTAGGCGACCAACGACAGCCCCGTGCCTGCATCCTGCGGCTGCTCACCGCTGTCGATGAACGGGATGATCGAGAAGGTCTGCCCACCGCGCTGTTCTTCGTTCTGCACGGCGTTCACGCGCAGGTCGCCATCGGGCGTGTTGATCAGCAGCGACAGGTAGTCATTGCCCGTGCGGCTGCTTTTCGCCATCCAGGCCGAGCCGACGCGGATCGGTGTGCCCCGGGGCGAGCTGACCTCGATCCGGTAATCGGGGTGAGTCTCCTCGGATTTATAGCTGTTCTCGATCAGCATGAATTCCAGATCGAACATCATGTTGGCGATGTAGCCGGTGAAGGCGTTGTCGGCGTCCATAGCGGTGAGCTCGCCCGAGATCGAGCCGGATTTCATCAGGCCGTTCGAGACCAGCGGGATGATCTCGAATTCGCCGCTCTGGGCCGCGCGCGCCTCTTTCGTCTGCACCGCATTGACCCGGAACGGGCCCAAGCCGACATCGATCTGCATCGAGATGTAAGGGTTTCCGCTGGTATTGCCGGTCTCGTTCCAGGCCGTGCCGATGCGCACCTTGCGGCCTGATTTGTTGACTGCCGTTACGTCAAAATCCGGGCTGCGTTCGGACATCTTCGGGCGGTTTTCAAGCTGGATGGCGATATCGAAACGTGTCGAATGGATCATGCCGGTGTACTGAGCGGCTGCGGTCTCGACGTTGCGGGTGAGGGTTCCTGCGAACATGGGATGGTTCCTTTTGGATTGGCCGGTGCCTGACGTTTTTGCCAACGCATCCGGGATTGCTTTCTCGACCCCTTGAGGGATCACAAATCAGAAAGCCTGCTTTCCTTTCAGCCCCGCCCACGGGTCAAAGCTGCCGTCCGAGTGGGAATGCCCCCGCGCCTCCGGGTGCTACGCCCCTCCCCTGCCCGTCTGGTCTTGATTGGTTGCCCGGATTTTCTGCGGCGTCCTTCGATTGCGCGACGAAAAACTCCGTTTCTTTTCCGTTCAACCGGTGCCCGCCCCGGTCGGTCAGACCGATGCAGCTACCATTCGGCACATAGGTGATGAGGTACTGACCGAGCCGGTCCTTGTGGACGACGTAGCCGGTATTGGCCCAATGCACGGTCTGGCCCGCATCGACGGCCGCCTTGATATCATTGAGTGTCATGCGATCCTCCTCAAGAAGAATGGTGGGGAAACGACGCAAGAAGCCCGATCTTCCAACCGGGCTTCCATACAGTATTCGTTTGGCAAACGGCCGAGAGCTGTCAGGCGCTTTGCGTGGCCCGCGTCGCGCGCGCCGCCATCCAATCTTTCAGGCCAAGAACCGTTCGTCCGGCGGCGACCTCGGAGGCCCAGGCAACCCTTGGGTCGCCGCAGGGCTCATCGCCGGAATGCCGGTCGATGTGGCCATTGGCCATCCATGGCTCAGGCTGTATCCGTCGCAGCCAGTCCGCCATGCTCGGGATGCGGCCCTGGCAGTCTTCACGGATATGCTGCTCGCCGATCCAGCGCACGGGGATGTCGCGGCCCGCACTATTGGTCAGTGTCAGGCCAAAAACCCGTTCGGCCTCAAAAAGGCCTTGCGCATGGTGACGCATGGCTCTGTGCGTGAAGAGCGCGAGGTGCTCTTTGGAAGCGTCGAACCAGTCGTGGACGGCTTGATAGTCGGACGGCACCCCGCCGAATTTCCGGGCAGAGCTTTCGGCATGATGAAGCGGATGGGCCATCTCACAGCCCCTCGTCATAGCTGTGCGAGCATTCGACATAGCGGTCGGCATGATCCAAGGTGACACTGTCGGCGGTGATGTCCCAGGTCAGCGTGCCGTAGCCGCCCTCGTTGTTTTCGAACCCCGGGTGATGGTGATAGGCGAGCGACCAGGCGAAGTCGCCAACCTCTGTGGCAAGCGGCTCCGGCAGTTGGACCTCTGCAGGCTGCACCGTCACATCCTCGACATTGCCGGAGTCGCCATAGCCTTCGTATTCGACAGCGACCTCGCTGATGCCAAGCGCACGTAGTTGCGCGAGCAGCTCCACTCTGGATGCCTTCAAGGTGGTTTCGCGCTCTGCACGCCACTGAGCCGCCATTGCGGCATAGTCGATCTGGGGATTGGTCATGGGTCTGTCCTCTTATCTGAATTTGGGGGGGCCGGGCCTGGCATTGGTCAGCGCGCGCCCGGAAAGCGCAGATCGGCCAAATCCCATCCACGCCGCCCGACCGGAAGCTCGCTTTGACTTTTCAGGCGGCTTGTTCTGCCGTGATGGCAGGCCCCTGCCCCACGATCCGGGCCAGAATGCTGACCGTGTCGACACCGTCCCCATGCGGCAGAAACACCCGCAACTGGAAGGCGATGATCTCGGTGAAGCAGCCGAGGGCCTTGAGGCCATCAATCATGCCCCGATCCGCACCGCCCAGCTCAAGGCGCATCTCGCCTGCGACCCGGCGACGGGTCAGGGTGAGACCCCGGCCCAGATCGACAGGTGCGGTGGTGCCGAGGGCGGCGGTCAGCATCTCCTGCGGCGTTTGCGGATTGGAGACGAGGAAGCGGGCGCGCAGCGCGGCCGCCCCTTCTTCGCTCAGCGTGCGCCCGATCATGGCGGTCGCCCCGTCGGGCGTGACCCTGTAGATGCGCTCATTGGTGGTCGGAATATCCTTCCAGATCGGCAGCAGCAGCCCAGTGAGCAGGTAGAGCTTGGTCGTGGTGGTTTTTGGCAAGGACGCGGCCTCAGCATCCCAAAGCCCTGCAAACTCAGGCCTTCTGATGTCTTCCCAGGCCGAGGACTCGAACCGCGTCTCCTCCAGATAGCTTGACCCGTTGGGCCGCACTGCCTTGCGCATCAGCGTCACGATATCCTCGTCATACATCTGCATGGGGCGCGCCGAGATGAGCGCCGCGCGACCGGAGGCGCGATTAACCATCGGCAGCTTGTCCGGATTGCGCGATATGGCCTCTTCGGCCCCAAGGACGTGGACCGGGTCCGTCACCTCGAGCCCGATGATCCGCGTCACGGCGCCGGATTTCGGACAGGTCCAGAGATCCTCTGTGGAGACCTGTTCGATCTTTTCGCCACGCAGGGTTTCCACGCCGAGATCGAGCGTGCCGGCCGCGCGCGCCCGCTCAGACTGATCAGCGATCCGGCGCATGAACTCGGCAAAGAGCGCGTTCTGCATGTGGATGGGAAGGGCCAGAACCCGGTTGAGAAACCGCTGGATCGGAGGAAGCTCTTCAAGGAGCACCCCGTCCTTGTCGATCACCGCCGGCATCGCTGCCATGGAACGTCTCGCGCATGATACGCGCGAGCGCTGAACTGCGCAGGGGCTGGTTGTCGACCTCCGCGCCGATAAGCGCTAGCTCAGAGGCGAGATCGGCTTCGGAGATTGCGAGAGCCGGGTTGGCCGTTCTGGGTTTGGACATGGGGATTTTCCTTTGGATCAGGGTCTGAGTTCCAAAGGACAAAAAGCCCGCTTTCGCTTTTCAGGGTGACGGGGGTCAGACCGCGCTGACCTCCAAGGCTTGGTCAGGACTTGGGTTCGACCTCCCGTTTCGCATCAATCAATGCCTGTGCGGCCTGCATCACCTGAACTTGAGATGTTCCCGTGCATTCCTCCTCCAGCGCGGCCTGCACCTTCGCGCGAAACCACGCGTCATACGAATTGACATCAGCCGCCACGGAAATGCTCCTCGAGCCCGATATCCAGCAGCTTGCCGAGGTCATCGGGCATGTCTGCAACGTGCACAGCAATTGGGAAACGGTGCCCCGTCAGGTCAGGCGCGCATTGCTCCTCTAACCCGAGGTGCTGCCTATCCTTTTCCGCCTCAATCATTGTGCTTTCCCCGACCGTATTATCAGCCGATGCTACATCTTCCAGCGGGGCGTCGTAAACGATAATGCCAAAGGGTCACAGCAAGCTGGCCCACTTACCGATCGGGCACCGCTTCAAGGGAAGTTTCGAACCGCTTGTCCGCCGCCGCTGCTTCTTTCAAGAGCGCGTCGAAATTGTCAGGTGGGTTGCCGTCTTCCAGCATCCCTTTGAACGTCGCATAGGCATCCGTCTTGCTGCCATAGGCGCGCAGGGTCTTGTCGTCGTTCACCCAGGCCACCACAATGACCTTCGCATCGCTATTGAACCGATAGAACAGCCGATACTGCTGGAAGAATTTCGCCCGGAACCAGTGCTTGCGGTGATCGCCGAGTGTGCCGCCTTGCCGGAAGGCGGCGGCACCCGGATCTGCCGGTATGGCCTCGGTGACCAGCTTGAAGATGGCGGCCAGCCGTTTCGTGGAATTTTTCTTGCGCCAGGTCTTGGGATCGCGTGCCTTATGCGCCTCGACCTCGAGGGTCAGCCCTTCAAGCTGGTCCAGAAAGAGCGGATGCGCATAAATCGACCATCCGTTTACGACAAGGGGCGCTTGGGCGGGCACGCTATCGCCGCTCATTCATCCTCGAGCGATAGCGGCGCATCGAGATCGACGTCAACGTCTCCGACCAGTGCTGCAAGACGGTCATGCAAAGCCCCATCGAACGCCCGAATGCGGTCCGGATGCGCCTTGATATCGGCCTCGACAAAATCGAGAAAAGCTCCGAGCACGGGATCTTCCTCGTCGCTGCGCACGGGCTCGATATAGACCCTGCCACTCGGCTCGGTACAGTAACGAATCTGGTCGCCCTTGCCCAGCTTGAGCTGCTTGCGCACACCCGCCGGCACGGTCGTCTGATACCGATCCGTGAGTTTCGAGACATCTTGTGCGAGGGCTGTCATGGCAGTCTCCTGAAAGAAAGGGGGTCTTTGCTGCCTGCGATAGGTAATGCATTTGCATTGCCTTGTCAAGACAAGCCGCAGCATCTGCTGTCGCCGGGCAGGCCGATGAACCGTCCGGCGCAGGACCTAATCTCGCCCCGCGAGATACTCCGCCAGCACCGGGCTAGCCGCACCTTTCGCGGAGCTGAGCAGCTCCGAGTCCGCAAGCGAGGCCTTCGACAGGCGTACGAGCCCGCCGGTTTCCTCGATGCGGTAGCAGCGGCGTTTTTGCCGCCCCCGCTTGTAGTGCGTCGCGGTGACGATTTGGCATGTACTGCCATCGGTGAGCGTCACAGGGGTGGCGAGCCTGATCTTGTCGCCTTCCTCGTAGTCCGGGATCGAAGCCCAGTCCCGGCAGCGCTGACGCCAGTCCTGGGCGTAGCTGTCCGGGTCTTTCAGGTTGGAGAGAAGCTCGATCAGCCCAAGCGGAGCACGAGATTCGTTCGGGCCAGCACTTTCCTCCATGTCCTTGTAGCCCCAGCTGCCGTCATCGTTTCGGGTGAGGAAGACAGCCCCGAACGTGATGGAGCCATCCGCATCGGTCACATAGGTCGTGTCTTCGACAGCGGTGCCGTCGAGATTGGTGACCCTTGCCGCCGCATACCAGGTGGAGCCGACCTTGCAGGCCTTGACCAGTTCGGTTTTTCGCGTGTCGCCCTCGAACGTGCAGAGCCGGCCAATCTCCGCTTTTTCGTCCGCGTAGGTCTGGACGCGGCCGTCGGTGTAGAAGAGCCATCCCATCTCAGAGTCCTTTCTCTAATTGGGGAAATTGTTGTCGCCAATGTCCCGAGAGGGCCGCAGGCCTGGCAGGGTATTGGCGATGCTTGTTTGAGAAAGGGCGCGTTAAGCCACCCTCCGGTCATCGATCTCCATCAGCGCATCGAGCGGCACGCGGTAGGGCTGCATGGCGTCGAAATCCTCGCAATTGCCGCAGTTCTGCACGATCGCGAAGGTGTCGCAGGCATCCTTGAGGATTACCCGGAAGGTGCCGCCGAGGCCTGACGGCACCTCGTAGGTCCCGCCGATGAGATAATCCGAGGCCCGGCGCACGAAGACGCGGATGCTGTGGCCATCGATGGCGAGCCGGATGGCACCCCGCCCCCGGTCGATGAGCACCTGCACATCGTCGAGGATGGTCTCGACCAGCGCCGCATCCTCAAGCACGGAATGCTCATCCAGCAGGTCGGCTGCGACGGCGCCGCCGCGCGCCTCGTAGTCTTCACGCACGAAAGCCCCGATATCATCGCTGACCTGCACGCCGCGGGATTTGAGGGCCTGACGGACGGTATAGGCCTGCAGATAGCCGCCGTCTTTCGTGAGCGCCTCGAAGACCTCGCGCTGCGCCTCCTGGCTCGGGTGCTCGGCGAAGGCCTTCATCGTGTCGAGCGTGATCACCTTGGCCCGGGCCGCGGTGCGGATGTCGGGGTGGATCAGGCCATAGCGCAACCGGCCTTTCACGGCTGCCACCGTGGTGCCGAAGGTCTTTGCGATCGTCTCGGGCGTCTGGCCGTCGACCTCCATCATCCGGGCGAAAGCCTCGAACTCGTCAATGGCGTTCATTGGCGCCTGGGTGACGTTCTCGGCAAGAGACAACGCCGTGGTGACATCGCAATCTTCCGGCACGAGGCGGCAGTCCACCTTGGTCTTCGCTGTGAACCCCTTGGTGGCCTTGTCGGCGATCAGCTCCTTCAGCGCGGCATGGCGTCGGCCACCGGCGAGGACAGCATATTTGCCGTCAAGCTTCTGGACGAGGAGCGGCTGGAGCAGGCCCAGCACAGCGATGCTGGCCTTCAGATGCGCGATGTTCTCGGGGTCATAAGTTTCCGGGGAGTTGCTGCGCACATTGGCGGGGTGGGCAGTCAGATCGCCGATAGCGACGGATACGGGTTTGAAGCTTGCGGTCATGGGATGTCCTTCTCGGTAGTTATGGTGCGGCCCGCGCATTCAAACGCGTGACCAATCCCCGGCTTCGGGGATCGCGACGACAGAAGGCCCGCTTTGCCTTTGAGGGGTCAGTGGGCCTTCATCGCCTGGGGTTTCAGCAGGGGGTGTCCCCTGCCCTACCAGTCGCGCGCCAGCATGATGGTGAGCACGCGCATGGTGGTGGCGGGATTGTCCGGGGTCTCAGCCCCGTAGCGGAAGTCCGAACCCGCCTCATAGAGATCGATTTTCCAGAACACGGTCTCGCTCCGGATCTCGACCGCCCCGAAATCATGCCATCCCTCGGGATCATTCTCAGGCTCGAATGTTGCAAACTCACCGGTGGCCTTCACCGCCTCGGCCATGAAGCCGTCGCTGGCCTCCATAAGCGAGCGGGTGACATGCATCCGGCCCTGGATGGGCTGCGCGGTCGGCACCCCAAGGCACGCGAGCTTGCGAAACGCGTCGTTCTGTGCCGCGATCACGCTCGGATCCGGACGGTCTGGCTGGGGTTGAACGGTCATGGACATGGGGATCTCCTTTGAGACGTTGAAACACCCTTCCCGAAGCCCGCTTTTTCTTTTCCGCTTGGCGGATGAATCGAGGCCGAAGGCGCCTTACCCGAACAGCCCTCTGGCTCTGTAGTTCGGGTTGGGGATGGTTTCGATCCAGCCGCCTTGTTCTTTGATGCTCTCGAGCGCTGCCGGGAGCGGATAAGCGCCCTCGGACGGGCTCCACCAATAAGCTCCGCGTTTGAAGGTGATGATCTTGCGGCGGCCGTCGTTGAGTTCGCGCCGGTCCGCGAAGCGGCAAACTGTCCGGGGGACAGTTTGAGGCAAGAACGGGCGGAGCCCGGCCACCCTCTGCGTCTTGGGTTCCTTGCGTGACATGGACGTCTCCGTTCTTCGTGCTGTCAGGCGGCCTCGGCGCTGCGCCCTGCCCTGCCTGCCTCCGATCTGGCGATCAGATAGTCGCAGGCCCGCTGCGCGTCCGCGGCGTGCTTGAAGATCGCACCCTTGTCAGACCGAAGAACGCGCAACCAGTTGTGGAGGTAGGCGGCATTCATCTCGAGCGTATGCGCCGTGAAGCCGAGCGTCTGCCCCAGGAACACCGAGGTCAATTCCGCAACGACCTCCTCGCGTGCGTAAGAGGTGTTGCCGAACTTCGAGAGACCAAAATCACGGTTCAGTCGATGGGGGGCTTTCGTGGCATGGGCCAGCTCATGCGCCCAGACCCCGTAGAAATTGCGCGGGTCCTGGAACCGCGTGATGGGCGGCATGTAAACCTTGTCCACGGGGGGCAAATAGTACGCCTCCGTGCCCGTGAAGACGGTTGTGATGTCGATGGCATCGAAGAACGCCTGCATGTGCGGGATGGGCTCGGACGGCGGATGCTCGGGCACGGGCTCCGGGTCGGGGTAGAAACTGTCGGGCAGACCCTCGATCTGGCAGGCATTGAACACGCGATAGGATTTCTGGAAGCGGAAGATGCGGGCCTCCTCGGAGCGATCATCGCTATCCCCCTGGTCATCCTCGCCGCCTGAGTCTTTACGGCTTTGGCCGTAATAGACGACGACAGAGGACTTCTCGCCCTTGCGAACCTTTGCGTCCAAGGCATTGGCTTGCGGCAGTGTCATCCAGAAAGGCGAGCTGTGGCCAGCCATCACGGTCCGCATCGTCAGCAGGAAGTTGTTCACTCCCTGGTAGGGTTCACCGCCCACGCGCAGGGGGCGAGAGCTGCCACCTGCGGTCCAGGGCTTGCGCCACGGCAGGACGCCGCGCTCGATGATGCGGATGATTTCGTTTGTGATGACCTCGGAGGCATCGAATTTGGGCGTGCGGGATCGGGCCATGGCTGGCCTCCTTTCGAGTTTTGGTGAGAGGGAATAGTGATCAGGCTGACTGATGGGACCGCGGATCGTTGATGATTCTTGCGCCAAGCTGTTCGACCAGCTCTAGATAGATGGTCAGCGAGACGGACCTGCCGGGACGGCAAGGTTCAGGGTCGATCGATCCGTCCCGCGCCACCCGCGGCAAGTTCGCGAAGGCGATGACATCGGTGACGGGTCGGATATCGATGAACGGCGTCCCCCGTGCGACCATAAGAGCGGCCAAGGGAAAGCGCTCGATCGGCGCGAGGGTCGACACGATGGTCCATCCGAGATGGATGAACGTGCCGCCCTCTCCGCAGATCACATGCGCATCCGGCAATGTCGCCGCCTGCCTGAGATAGCCGAGATCACGCAGGACGGTCTTTCGTTCGAGCCGTTGTGCCTGCCCCGTCTGGCCGGTTCGGCGTAGTTCCTTGTGTCGCCACCAGGAGGCAGCGGTCGCGCGCAAGACACCTGTTTGCATCGGAATGCCCTTCATCAGGAAAGACAGACCAGAATCCGGCCCGGACCCATCTGAGGGACCCCAAAGGCCCTCATCCGTCAGTCACAAAACCCGAAGGACACTTCCGTAATGGGGCGGATCATTGTCAAGGGTTTCCGGCAAGCCAAGAATTCCGGCGAACATTTCTTTCTTCACCGGGTTTAAAACACAAAATCAAAAGCTTACTTTTTCTTTTTCACTGCAACGGCACTTCAGGACCGAGGGCTCCCCCTGCCCGGGCTTCGCTCTTCCGTCCGTAGTCAGCCTCAAAGCTGCCACTCTATGCCTGGTTCAAATCTGGTCCTGGGTGCCCATCTTTCACGCGCATTCAACAGGTGTTGATAGCCAGTGTCCTTACGGCATCTCCAGGAACCTCGTCCCGAAAAGGGACCTCTGCGTACCTGTTGTCAGTTGCAGTTCATGCCTCCGTTACGAAAAATCCTTGATGCGTGTCGCTTAGGCCGTCGGGCCCGGGTTCAGCGTGAAGCGAAACGGCGAACCGTCCATCCACATGCGATGCAAAATGACGCCAATTCGGCGCGCGAGCGCAATCAGGGCCCGTTTCGATCCACGCCTGTGCGCCACTCTGAGTGCCCAGGCCTGCAACCAGTTCGGTGCTGCGCGGTGCATCAAGATCGTCGCGGCCTGATACAACGCCGATCGCAATCCTCGATCACCCGCTCGTGTAATCTGCCCGACAATGTCCATCTCTCCGGATTGAGTGCGCCTCGGCGTCAGCCCGACCCAAGGACCGATATCCCTTGATTTCGCGAAGCGGGCCGGGTCATCAATCGCGGATCTTACGGTCAAAGCAACAATTGGGCCAACACCGGGCATTGTCATCATGAGACGGCAAACATCGTCATGTTCCGCCAACCCCACGACCTTTTCATCCAGGCTGGCCAGCTCTGTCCTCAGCTGCCCCCGAGCCCGCAGAAGGGCCAACGCCGAGGCGGACAAGATGTCATTGTCGGCAACCAGCTCCCTCACCCGGGCCTCGTACCTTACCCGGGTGACATGCCCAAGCTTCAGGCCGAAGTTCCTGAGCACTCCCCTCATCGAGAGTTCGATGTTGATGATCGCCTGCTGAATAGACTTGCGCGCCGACAGCAACGCGCGAATTTCCTGGGAGGACACGGATTTGCGGTGCACGGGCCTGTACCAACCCATTTGCAACAATCGAGCAATTCCCTGGGCATCGCGCCTATCGGTCTTGATAGGCATGGCTTTCAAGGCGGCCTTCACCAATCGCGTTTCCATCAAGACCACGTCAAATCCGGCCTCTTCGATGCCCTTGCTCAGCCATTGGGACAGTGGTCCGGCTTCGAGCCCGATCGCGTCGACCGCGTACGGCAATGACGCCATCGCACGCACCAGCGCTTCAGGCTCGCTGGCTGCCTCCAACTCCTCAACAACCTTCCCTTGCGGCCCCAGCACACAAATCGCCGTGCTTGCCAGAGATACATCCAATCCGATAAATACATTCATGTCGTTGCCCTTCTATTCTTAGGAATTGAGGCGCATGGAAACATACGACCTCGTAGACGCGCTGCAGGCGCATCAAGGGCAACGGCACTTCAGATCATGCTGACAAACAAGCGAAACGTGCTCGATTCGCCGAAAGCCCCATTACGGCATCTTTCTCTTTTTCCGGCCCCTTTGGGCACACAACAAAACCGAAAAGCCCGGCCCTTCTGCCGAAGCCATTGATTTCATGCAGCA
Source organism: Phaeobacter sp. CAU 1743 (assembly GCF_039839315.1). Lineage (NCBI taxonomy): Bacteria > Pseudomonadati > Pseudomonadota > Alphaproteobacteria > Rhodobacterales > Roseobacteraceae > Phaeobacter > Phaeobacter sp. CAU 1743. The sequence continues at coordinate 11,303 of NZ_JBDOQR010000074.1, forward strand.
ATTCCAGATCGGCAGGCAAGATCGGCAACGCATATCGGCAAAACCTTGCTTGAAAGTACGAAATGTGTTTATTTTTCAGATACTTTGCAAACATGGAAGATCGGCAAAATGCTGGAAACACCCGCCAGGATCGAACCCTGCTTCTTCGAGGAGCATATTCCTACAGAACTGGCAGACCTTTCGGTCGACATCCAGAGGGAAGCCACCGGGCTGGGACAAGGGTTGCATCCTGACAGCGCAGCTGAGCTTGCCGATCTCGTCCGTGTGATGAACTGCTATTACTCCAACCTGATCGAAGGACACAACACGCGCCCCCGCGATATCGAAAGGGCGCTGGCTGGTGCCGAGCTGGAGGAAGAAACCCGTCCCCTCGCCCTTGAGGCCCGGGCGCACGTCATCGTTCAACGGGCCATCGACGAGATGCATCGCAAGGGCACCCTGCCCCGCCCCACATCCGTCGAATTCCTGACTTGGGTCCATAAGAGCTTCTACGACGAGATGCCGAATGAGTTTCGGGTCATCGAACATCCCGACGGCACACAAGAGCCCATCGTTCCGGGACGCATGCGCCAGGATGATGATCGGGAAGTTGCGGTCGGGCGCCACCTACCTCCTTCATCGTCGCGCGTCGCGGCATTCATGGACCACTTCGACAAACGATTTCAGATTGCGGCGCGGTCTTCGAGCGGACGGATCATTGCGATCGCCTCTGCGCATCACCGGCTCAACTACATCCACCCTTTCCCGGATGGTAACGGCCGTGTCAGCAGACTGATGTCTCATGCCATGGCCCTCACAGCGGGGATTGGTGGCCAAGGGCTCTGGTCCGTATCACGTGGGCTGGCCCGCGGGCTAACCGATCGGGGCGAGTACAAACGGATGATGGATCTGGCCGACAGTCCACGCCGCGGAGACCGCGACGGACGGGGGAACCTGTCAGAAGCGGCACTGAAGACGTTTAGTGAATGGTTCCTAAAGGTGACGCTCGACCAGATCAGCTTCTCAGCAAGATTGTTCGATCTCGGCGGATTGGACCAACGGTATCGTCGTCTTGTTGCAGATACCATCGATGACAAGCGAGCGCCGGAACTAATCTCGGCGGTTCTTCGTCATGGGGCACTGGAACGAGGCGATGCGCAGATTGTGCTCAAGACGTCCGAGCGTACTGCTCGCAACACGCTGAGTAAACTGACCGCCGCCGGATACATGACGTCCGTCTCGCCGAAGACGCCGGTTCGGTTGGCGTTTCCGTTGGATTATCGAGAGCGGCTCTTTCCAAACCTCTTTGGAGACGGTGACATGCCCGTGTGACTGGCAACCGAAGCACCCTGTTTCTGGCCAAGTCCGCGAGCGCTGCCTCTGACCGTGTTGGAAAGAAGTTCACAGCTGTGAACTATCCCGAGCTATCCTACTTGTCAGCCGAGTTCACAGCTGTGAACTCATCATGCAGCATCCCGCCGCATCAAGGCCATGATCATCGGACCGCAGGAGAACTCCCCAATTGCTGCCTTTGAAGATAGGGTTCTCAAGTAGCCTCCAGGTGATCGGATATCCGCAAACCGTTCAAGCATTGCAACGATCACAACAGACGCTTCTTCGGGACCCATATAGCGTTTCGCCTCGTCCCACGCGGACGGGGAAATACCCATCATGGGCCTGACCACATCAGCTACACGGACCAGATCGTGCCAGTGGCGAACAGGCTGCTCGGAATAAGCTTTGAATTCCTGACAGGAGGCGAGGACGAGACCAAGCGGTATATTCGGCATCAGTTGATCGTCAGTAATTGCCGTTGGGTTCGCCTCATCTTCAGAACACAGAGGGCTATCGGCAACTTCTGGAATATCGCGCGCAACGCCTCCGCGCCGCGCTTTTTCTAAGCGAGGTTCAAGATCATAAGAGTCTTTATTTGAATTCTGATAGTGCTGCTCAGAAACAGCATCATTGGTGCTCATATTTTCTGTTTCACAGCCATCCAGAAGGTTTCTGGCGTGATCTAAGGCTGACCCCAAAGAGTCTTCGATGCGCCTAAGGTCTTCCATTTCGAGTTTTCTGCGAAGATCTCGGGCCATTAGGGCCGCAAGATCAGAGAATTGGTCCCAGACGCCCTGATCCGGACGAAGTGAGCGCCCGTACTCGGCCAGCCCTGCGAGGTCACGCCGCATGAGGCTCACAGTGGTACGTAGGCGCTTGTACCGCTCTTCTGCGGCCCGGACGGTCTCAGCGGCCTCACAAACCTCCTGGAAGCGTCGAACGAGCGGAGAGAGGTCGAACCCAAACGCAACCTTTTCGTCGCCGTAGCGGCGGGCATAGCGCTTCCCATTGGGGCTATCGCGCCGGACAACAAAGCCAGTCTGCACAAGGTTGGAGAGGTGGCGCCGCATCGTCGAGCAGGGCATGCCGTTCAGGCGCTCGCAAATCGCCTTGTTGGACGGATGTACAATCAATTCGCTGTCATTGCCTCCGAGAATTGTCGCTTGGTGAAAGCTGACCAGCGCCTGAAGCACCGTCAAATCCCGATCGGACAAGCCGAACGCGACTCGAGCGGCAGCGAGCTCCCTCAGGACCTCCCACTTGTTGGCGCCGACTGGGGGCAGGTCTTCCTGGGTCGCTGCCTGATGTTTCAGGATGGCAGCATCTATCGTTCGCCGGAACGGCGTTACGGGCGTGTAGTCCATTTTGTCATTCACGAAGACAAAAATATCCCGGTCCGCGAATCACTTTGGACTTGCGGAAAATAGCTCCGGACACTACCTTGAAGGTGCTAGAAACAAGTTAGGGTCTCGTGGAGTGGTCGCTTTGCGGGACCTTTTCTTTTGCCTTTTCGTGCCTCCTTCTTTGATTTCTGCTCTTCCTCAGTCTTCCGACCGCTGCTTCCAGCGTTCGTGAAGGTCTTCAATCATGTCATGCACTTGCGTCTCGACCCAATCGGCGAAGTCTCCATCCGCCAACTCGATCGATAGGCCCTTGGCAGTGCGTTTGACCGTGCCGCCGCGTTTGCCGCCGATCTTCAGCGGGACGCTGGAAGGTGGGGCAGGGGAGGGCGACTTGGCCGGTTTAATCGCCTTGGTCACAGCCTTTTCTACGGCCAGGAACGTTTGGATGGACGGGTCATTGGTAGAGGCAATGTCATCCACCACCATGGAGGTCTCGGCATTTTCACGTGCCTCTTTCGCGATCCCGATAAGGTCCTCGCGGTCCAGACCATTCTCGTCGATGGCCCGACCAAGGGATTCCCATCGGGGTCGGCCAATGCCATGGGCGGCGCCAATGGCGCGTACCAGATCCGGCCCGACCATGTCCGCGATCGCGATCGCCATAGATATGGACGACTTCGTGACGGTAAGAATTTCTGCAACCTGAGATTGATTTCCGAAGCCGGACGACACAAGGTCCTTTGCGAACAGGGCCTTTTCAATAAAAGACAAATCGCGCCGACCCATGTTCTCCGAAATCTGAGCACGCAGAGCGCTGTCGTCATCCAGGTTGGTGACTAACGCGCGAACCTTGGTAACCTTATCGGACTGACGGATCGCCTCCAGCCTGCGTCGCCCATAGACCAAAAGGTAGCGATCATCTTCACCCGGCGCACGTCGCACGAGGATCGGAACAGTCTGACCGTTCGCCTCAATCGCATCGCGCAAATCCATTACATCGGCCAGGTCAAGCCGGTCCGCCATACGCCCGTCTTCGATGCTCGCCGGGTCCAGTTCCCAAACATGATGGGAATCGACCGCGTCGCGGGCGGACCGAAGGGCGCGATTCGAGGTCATCATCGGTGTCACAGCACCTGTCTGAGGGGCAGGGGAGGGGGCCCCAGCTGCCGCGAGACTGTCCAGCATTGACATGCGCTTCTTCTTGCCACTGGTCATGTGCGCCCCCAGGTTTTCTGGATTAGGTCGGCGATCTCGTCATTTAGCGTATTCAGGCTCTCAATCGCGCGATCATAGGTGGAACGCGTGAACGCGCTGCGTTCCACTTCATAAAGTGTCTGCTTGGTCAGGCCCGCATCTGAGATGGCTGTAGACTTCAACATGGGCGAATTCAGCACGGCTTCGCCGTACATTGTTCGCAGGAAAGCCACGATGCGGTTCTGCGGCGCATCCTGCGGCTCGTAGCGGGTCAAAACATAGCGCATCCAGTCATGAGACATGTCAGCGCCGCTCTCGGCAATCACGTCCATGAGGTCGGCTGTCATGCGGAGGAATTGCGACATGGACATCACATCGAGCATCTCTGGATGGATGGTCACCAGAACGCCCGTGGCCGCGGACAGGGCGGACATGGTCAGAAAGCCAAGCTGCGGCGGGCAATCTATGACGACCACGTCGTAGTCCTCATCGACCTGGGCCAGCGCCTCCTTCACGCGGAAGAAGAAAAGTCCGGCATTGCCCTGCGCCAGCGCGCGCGGGGTGTCGTGCTCGAACTCCATCAATTCGAGGTTGCCGGGGATCAAGTCCAAATTGGGGATATAGGTCTTGCGGATGACCGACCGGATCGGCTCCGGGTCCTCATAGCGGATCGCATCGTAGAGAGTGCCGCCATCTTCGAGGTCCAATTCCGGCTGAACGCCGTGCAGCGCGGTGAAGGAAGCTTGTGGGTCAAGATCAATGCCCAGCACACGATATCCGCGCAGGGCAAGCCGTTGGGCGAGATGGGCAGAGGTTGTTGTTTTTCCGGACCCGCCCTTGAAATTCATCACGCCGATGACCTGAAGATGATCACCCTCTCGTCGTCCGGGAACGTAATCGCCCGGCTTGCGAGCGGTTTTTTCAAGGAGCACACGCAGCGCTTGGATATCCTGCGCCGAGTAAAGACGACGGTTGCCGGCGGTCAGCTCGGGAGAAGGCCCTTTGCCATCCAAGTTGAGTTTGCGAAGATAGGAATCGTTTACGCCGAGCAGCGCCGCAGCCTCACCAGAGGTGAATTTGCGCATGGTCTTCTCGGCATCGGGTGGAAACAGGCTCTCACGTTGCGAATGCAACTGGTTCGCCAGCCATTCCGAATGCTGGCGGATCACCGCGTTGAGATCCTCATGCACAAAGGTATTATCCATCTGCCCTCTCGCTTCCGAGACATCGCGTCTTTGGCGTGTTCACGGAAATTGACGTTTTTTGCCTCGTTTCCGTGACTATTGGCGCAAGAGTCGGATTCGCGCAAGGTTTTTCCACATCTAGTGGGCGGGTCGTCACCGAACACAAGGCTGTTAGGCTTCCTGCTGCATGGTGTAACGCACCGCATCTCACGAAAAGGGACAGGGGAGAACTCTTGTCGGAGGGCTCCAGCATGGCTTTGAGCGCACCAGAGCTTGCCTTTTGGCAGTTCTGGATATACATTATTGGATGTTTATCCATGCATGAGAGGACAAGATGCAAGTTGCCAAATGGGGAAACTCCCTTGCCGTCCGGCTACCCGCGGATCTTGTGAGAGAACTCGGCTTAAAGGAAGGCGATCAGGTCGACCTGGTAAAGGACGATGGAACCATTCTTGTGAGACGCCAACCTCGCGCCGATGAAGTTCTACAAGGGCTAAGGCGGTTTCGCGGAAAACTGCCCAAGGACGCGCGTCTAAGCCGCGACGCCGCGCATGAGCGCTGAATTCGCAGACACGAATGTTGTGCTCTACCTGCTCGACGATGGTCCAAAGGCTGAGAGGGCGGAGGAAATTCTGGGGCAGGGACCCCGGATCAGCGTTCAGGTCCTGAACGAAGCGATGGTAAATTGCCGACGGAAAGCTGGTCTCAGTTGGGAAGATACCGGAGCGTTTCTTGAGGGTATTAAGTCCTTATGCCCTGTCGAGGACCTCACGATTCAAACCCATCAAGTGGGTCGCGCGTTGGCAGCGAAGTACCAGTTATCGGTCTATGACTCGATGATCGTGTCTGCCGCGCTGATCGCTGGGTGCACGACGTTATGGACTGAGGACATGCACGACGGATTGCTGGTCGAAGATCGGCTGCGCGTCGTCAATCCATTTGCCTGACCAGCAACCCAAGTCGCTCCGCCCGTTCCAACAGCATCCTGACGGAGGACGGTTGCCAGCTTGTACGTCCCCGTGGAGTCCGCTCACGCATGGATTCCAATCGGTCGCAGATCGCCTGTAGCGTGATATCGGGGTCCGAACCTTTGATGGCCGCCACGATGGCAGGCAGGCGATCGTCGGTTTCGCGGCGTCCGGCGCGGCCAAGCACTTCATCGGGCAGAAACCCGTCGCGCACATATGCCTTTACGGCGCGAAGCAAGCGGCTTTGCGTCCAGCGTCGATCATGGGGCAGGGGGCCATTGATAATCTGCAAGACGTCTTCCCAAGCCATATCGGGGCGCAAGCGGCGCACATGGGGTACCCAATCCTGCGCGGTCTCGTTCAGGCGCTCCATGTAGCCGTCCTGTCGCGCCAGCCGCACCTTGCGCAGCGCGACGGGATCCTTGGCGCTTAGCCCAGGATTGCCACCAACGCGACCCTTGGCGCGCGCAGAGGCAAGCCCGGCCTTTGTGCGTTCGCGGATCAGAGCGCGTTCGAACTCGGCTGCGGCGCCCAGAACCTGCAGCGTAAACTTGCCCTGCGGTGAGGACGTGTCGATCGGGTCTTGCAGGGAGCGGAAGAAGGCACCCTTCGCCTCCAGACTCTCGATCACCTCGAGAAGATGCGACAAGGACCGCGCAAGCCGGTCGATCCGCACGACGACCAGCGTGTCGCCGATCTGAACGCGTTCGAGAACGCGCGCAAGCACTGGCCGCGCGCGATTGCCGCCTGAGGCGTGTTCTTCGAAGATTTCGACGCATCCCGCGATTTGCAGGGCCTCAGACTGGGGCAGGGGTGTCTGATCCTCTGTCGATACGCGCGCATAGCCAATCAGGGGCATGAAATCCGGCCGTTTGCAATTTAAGATATCTCCAATAAACGACCGTTTGTAAACGAATGCAAGCAAGTGTTCTCTCGTCGTGCTGGTACACAATCCCTTGGTTTCCTTGCTGTCGCGTTTATTTCCCGATTTCAATTGAAGCAGAAAGCTGAAACTGAAGCGCTGGAATTTCATCTTAGCGCTTCACCAACGCGTCAAGATTCCTGAGCTTCACAGCCCTGCGGCTTTGGTCAGGTTCACCCTGAACCTGTCGCGCCTGCGCTGGTAACGCCGGGTCATCTCGGCCGACGCATGTCCCAGGTGCTTTTGAACATAGCGCTCATCAACCTCTGCCGACGAGGCGAGCCCGGCGCGCAAGGAATGTCCAGAGAACATTGCCAGCCTTTTGGCTTCCGGCAGATCGGATCTGACGCCGCTCTTCAGAACGGTTGCCTTGATCAGCCGAGCGACGTGCTTGTCGGAGAGGCGGGCCTCGAGGGCACGTTTGCCGTCCCGCGAGGTGCGCACGAAGACCGGCCCAAAGTCGATCTTCGCAAAGTGTAGCCATTGCTCAAGTGCGTGGACAGGACAGGTCTGGTCGCTTGAGCCGCGCCCAACCTCGACCTCGCGCCACCCGGTCTTGGCGTTCAGCGTCAGCAGAGCGCCATCTTCGAAAATCTCGATCCAACCGCCGGAGCCCAGTGTATCATCCTTGTGCACGTCAAGGCTCACGATCTCGGAGCGACGGAGACCTCCAGCATAGCCCAGAAGTAAGATCGCCCGGTCTCGAAGCCCGCGGAGATCATAGGGAAGGGTGCCCACCATGGCCTGGATGTCCTCGGGCAGGATCGCTTCCTTCTGAACCGGCGGACGCGCGTGTTTGCGCCTAATCCCGGCCAGAACGGTGGCGACATGGCGGTCCTTGCGATCAAGAGTGAACCCGCGCTGCCTGTAATTCCAAGCGACGCCGGAGAGGCGCCGCTCAATGGTGGAGACCGAGAGAGCAGGGGCCTTCCCGGTCGCGGCGGCCAGGTCCGCCACATAGAGCCCGACCATCTCGGGCGAGGGGGGCAGGGGATCCGTGCCTTTCAGCCGGCACCAGCGGGTGAAGTGTTTCCAGTCGGCCGCGTAGGCCTTGTTGGTGTTCTCGGCCGTCGAGGCTTCAGCGTAATCGCGCGCGGTGTCGATCAGCCGGTCTAGCGCGCCGGAGCCGGCCACATGAGCGGGCAGAGCGATTGAGGCTCGATCCCGAGAGGTTCTCTCGTCGTGTTCGTCACTGTTCGGCGCGGTATGGGGTGCTGAGCTCGAAATCTCGGACTCTGACCCGCCCGAACCCTCGATTTTGGTGCTGCAATTTGTGAGCCTACCCATGTTTTTGAGCCTATCATTTTTCCGTCCGATAATGCAAGATTATTGGACATATAACGGTTCAGCAAAGAGGGGCGGTTTCTACACTATATGGTAGCCAAAAGCGCCGCCGCAAGATAGTGTTGTGGCATGACATATGCCCGCCCAACCTTCGA